>JARFPR010000125.1 GCA_029288195.1 Gammaproteobacteria bacterium
TCGTCCAGGAGTTGCGCGATGGTCTTGAAATCGTCGTTGCTCGCCCAGCCGAGGTTGATGATTTTCTCCCGGACTTCGCCGTCCTGCACCAGGGTCAGTTTTAGCGCACGCATGACGGTTTGAACGTTTCGAATCGACTCCGTCGGGTAAAATTCACCGGCGTATAGACCATCTTTGTCGACCGCGAGTCGCGCTTGCCCCAATCGCTGTTTGGCATAGCGCATGCCGATCAGGCCGGTAATAAAAAATGTAATGTAATGCGGAACGGTTGGCGGCCAGGGCCAGATGCCGATCAGGTAAAGCAGCGCAGGTGCCAATGCAATATTAATCGCCATGTGTATCACACGCGGTTTACTGGAGTAAAACTTAACGGGTTTATCGAGGCTCATGACGCTACCATCGAATGGAATCAGTTGCGGTGAAGTTTACAGGTATCAGGATATACCTTGATAGCGGGTACTAGATTCTGAGTGAGTTCGTTCTGCAGTTTTTCCCAGTAATGAGTTGTCAGTAAGTCGCCGTGAAGTCGACGAAACAGGTCGCGATGATCACGATCGCGAATACACAAGCCTGCCTCGATTTCCTCCGGCAACAAAATAACGCCATCCTCGAAATACCAGTCGGGAATATCTTCTTCACCATCGAAACGATCCAGGTTACTGCGTATTTTGACATCCACCATGACCTCCAGTGCGTCGTAATCGTACAGGTAAACCTTGAGAAAATGGCTGACGCCATAGTTTCGTGCATCGAGATCCTTGTTGAAGATATTGGCGGCGGCATTGTTCTTGATGCAGTCGCCGAGACTTTCGATGACAATGCGCATCTCCCTTTCCCCGGCATTTTCGAGAAAGACAGGCAGCGGTGTCATGCGCGGCTGCACGATCAGGTATTTGAATACGACCATATCGCGTTGTTGGGTAACGGTTTCGCTGGCCTCGACCAACAGTTCTTCGAGCAGGCTCTCGGCAAATAACTCACGCTCGAGCGCGATGTTGAAGTAAATGATATTGTCCAGCATGCTGCCGGTGCGATTGATTTCATGCACCCGGCTATATTTTGCCTTGACCGAGTCGATACCTTCGAATGCACCCCACTTGTAACCGTCGGTCGGGTGATTACGGATCACCTTAAGATTGTAGGCCGATTGCGGTCCGGCAAAACCGATTGCCACTGTCCCGGCTTCACCTATAGCGGTGTCCAGCAATCCGCCCGTGGTTGCGATTTCCTGCTTGATCTCGTTAATCACCGCGACCTTACCGACATGGTTGTAGCCGATGGTTGAATAGTTCAACCCAAGTGCTCGCTGGGGCATCAGTGAGTGCAGGTAAGCGCTCAGCTCGTGGTAATAGCGGGTAGTGACGTGAAAATTTGCGAGGGTTGAACTGAACAGGTTGTGAGCGAGGTGATGATCGAGAATAACCGCGTCACAGTAGACGCCATTGTTGTTATTGAGCAGGGCAATAATCAGTGGTGCGTAGCTGCCGTCTGCAAACTTGATCTTGCCTACCAGGTAGGCGCCGCGATTACGATAGAATCCGGCATCGATCATTTCCAGGTTTTCAATACCGGATCCGCGTCGTCCGGCGAGGCGACTGATACGCCAGGTGATGGCCGAACTATCGCCAGCAATATCGCCATAGGGTATAGAAAACTCCGGTACCTCATTCAGGATTTGCGCAATCAATTCCGGGGTGACCTGATCCTTCACCGGAAAGTGTTTCAGCAACTCAACAGGGTATTTGTCGCTGCTTTCGGCGAATCCGAAGGTCGAGTATTCCACCGGTTTCCACTCATCGCGGTATACCATGCGCCGGATCGAGTGCATGAAGGCATAAGCGACATCGGATTCGTAGCGGTGTTCGATCACGCGCCAGAAATGATCTTCGAGTTGATTCAGGAAACTGGCGTCGACGGAAATATTGGGCTGTATCGCCTGCAGGTAGGCACCCATGCGATGGATATAGGAGCTATACAGCGACAGGCGGTGACGGCTCAGCCAGATCGAAGTGCTGTGATGCTGTTGCTCAAATGCCGCCTTGGCCTGGTAGGGCACTTCGAGAAACTCCTGGTAAAACTGCTCGAATTGCTCGAGCACCCAATCGGCGGTAATCCTGATCCGGTTTTCGCGATTGTTCGCGCCGATCAGTCGGAAGGTAAATTGTTCCAGGTTCATGCTGAGTGACGCATTTCCAGCGAGGATTTATTGGCTGGCTTATCCAGGAAAGTCATCGAAGTGGTTGACCAGGGTTCCGATTCCTGGAATCGATACCTGTATTTCAGTGCCGGGTTTCATCGTGCGTGCGCCAACCGAGGTGCCGCAACAGATCAGATCGCCGGGCACCAGGGTTTGATACTCGGAAATCATGGCGACAATTTGCTGTGGGCTATAAATCATGTCGCTAACCGGGTAGTCCTGGCGGGTCTCCCCATCCTGGATAGCGAGAATATTAAGTCCCGCCGGATCGATATCGGTGCTGATACAGGGGCCCAGAGGCGTAAAGGTGTCGTAACCCTTGCTGCGGGTCCACTGTTGAAATGCTTTATCTTCGAATAAAAATTCGATTGCAGTCACGTCGTTGACACAGGTGTAACCGAATATATGCTCATCAGCCTGTGCGGCCGAGATGTTGCTGCATTGCTTGCCGACAACGATACCGAGCTCTGCCTCGAAGATAACGTGTCCACTGTGTCCACGCGGCCGAAATATCGTTTCACCAGGGCCGATAATACTGGTCACCGGCTTCATAAAGTAAAGCGGTGTTGCAGGAATGGTCTGACCTTCCGCCTCTGCGCGCTCGTGGAAATTATTCCACAGCGCGAGTATTGAATTCGGCGTATAGGGCGCGAGCAGCTCGACCTCGGACAAGGAAACTGTCTCGCCGGTCAGGACGGGTTCCTCGAATAATGTATTACTGCAAATCGAGATCTGGTCGCCGTCAAGCGTCCCCAGGTGTATGTTGTCATTCAGTTCGAAGCGTACCCAGTTGGTCATGGTCGTTGGTTCAGCTAGTTGAGCAAGAGGGCGCGGAATCTAACACAGGTTTGCCTAAATTTAAATTTGGATTGAGTCACCGCAGGCAGCGGGATGGCCATGTCGATAAGATTTTCATATGCATCGATATGAAATTTAATCCTGTTGATTTGAAAGACTTCATGGACGCCATGGCAATCTATGACGTAGAATGCGCCGGTTTTTTTCACCCCCAGAAATTGTGAGGTTAATGATGAAAGTTTGCGTAGTAGGAGCGGGCGCAATCGGTGGCATGATGGCGGCAAAACTGGCACAGTCCGGTCATGAGCTATCGGTTATCGCACGCGGCGCTCATCTCGATGCGATTCAGACCAATGGTCTGAAATACATCGAAAACGGCGAAGAGCTCGTCATCACCGATATATTTGCAACCGCCGAGATGACTGAAGTCACCGGGCAGGACATGGTGCTGCTCGGGGTCAAGGCGCATCAGATAGAGCCTATTGCCGATAAGCTGATGGGCATGCTGTCTGAGACCGGGGTTATTGTTACTTTGCAGAACGGTATCCCGTGGTGGTACTTCCAGAAGCTGGAAGGCGAGTACCAGGATCGCATCGTGCGCACGGTCGATCCGGAAGGAAATATTGCAGCCGCGATCGACCCTGACCGGATTATCGGCTGTATCGCTTTTCCGGCGGCAACCATCGACGCACCGGGCGTGATTCGTCACATCGAAGGCAATCGTTACCCGTTGGGTGAACTGGATGGTTCAGAGTCGGAGCGGGTGCAGTCGATCTGCAATGCCTTCGTCGAAGCCGGATTCAAATCTTTCGTGCTGCCCGATATTCGCTCGGAAATCTGGCTCAAGCTATGGGGCAACCTGTCGTTCAACCCGATCAGCGCATTGACACATTCTACGCTCGTCGATATCTGCCAGTTTCCGCAAACCCGTGCACTGGCGGCACAGATGATGACAGAAGCCCAGCAGATAGCCGAAAAACTGGGCGCCAGTTTCCGGGTTTCGCTGGACCGGCGTATCGAGGGTGCCGAAGGTGTCGGCAAACATAAAACCTCGATGCTGCAGGATCTCGAGGTCGGCAAGGCGCTTGAAATCGATGGCATGCTTGGCGTGGTGGTTGAATTGGGAGAGCAGACCAATACCCCGACTCCTGCAATCAACACGGTGTTCGCGCTGGTCAGCCTGCTGAACAAGACCGTGCAGGAAGAGGGGATCAAGGTTGCCGGCCAGGCGGTTTGATTAAATAGATGCTTTGATCGCTGGCATCAACGTGACATCATTGAAAACGTGCCAGGTTCGGCGCGTTTTTTTTGCAATTACTTTGATCTGGTATACGATATACCAAAAAATTTCCAAGGTGGGGTGGCAAAACAATGAAAATACACGAGTATCAGGGCAAGGACATTCTGCGCGCATATGGAGTTGCGGTTCCAGCTGGAAAAGCCTGCTTTTCTGTCGATGAGGCGGTCGAGGCGGCCGAGTCAATAGGCGGTGACAAGTGGGTCGTTAAGGCTCAGATCCATGCCGGTGGGCGAGGTAAAGGCGGTGGCGTTAAGCTTGCCGACAGTCTCGATGAAGTCCGTGCTCATGCTAACGAAATTCTGGGAATGACATTGGTAACCCACCAGACCGGGCCCGAAGGTAAGGAAGTAAAGCGTCTGCTGGTCGAGCAGGGAGCACCGATCAAGGATGAACTTTATGTTGGCCTGGTGGTTGATCGTTCAACCCAGCGCGTTACCGTGATGGCCAGTTCCGAAGG
>JARFPR010000199.1 GCA_029288195.1 Gammaproteobacteria bacterium
TTAAAACCTGGAGAACCGCATGACCGCACCAAGCGTATTTAGAATTGCCGATATACAAGATCGTATCGACAACCTGCCGGAAAATGGCACCTACATCAAACCCTTCGTTACCACCGCGATCAGCGAATCGATGGCGGGCGGTATTAATTGCCTGAACAAGATATCAGTGCCCTGGGACCTGACCTGCGATGAAATGATTTATTGCCTGCAGGGCACCTTTCGCCTGGTGGTCGACGATATCGGTTACGAGCTCAATCCGGGTGACCTGATGTTCGTGCCGAAAGACAATCACGTCAAGTACGAGTGCGATGACAAGTGCGTCATTTTTTATACAGCCTACCCGGTCGACTGGAAACAACGTGCCGGCATTACCCACGTACCCGGTATCGATCCCGATGAAATGCCCGCGCCATACGCGCAGTAAGCAAAACGCAAACCATTAATATTTATCTACACGGCTGAGAGCACGAGGGCGCTCTCAGCCGCCCCGTTATCGCCAGCCAGCGCGATCCATCAACTGTACCGCGGACCGGTTGTTTTCGCCGAGATGAGTCAGGTTAAGACCGTCGCCCTTGAACTCGCCAAATGACGCCAGGGTTGCCGATATTTTTGCATCATTTACTACCGGGTATTCGTTATTAACCTCGGCATACCAGGTCTGCGATTCGGCATTGACCAGGAATTCCAGCAGGCGCTCGGCTTCCGCAGGATGGCTGGCGTATTTAGTCATACCGGCACCGCTAACATTGATGTGGGCCCCTCGTCCTGCCTGGTTTGGCCAGAACAGGCCGAGACCGGTAGCAACTTTCTGATCATCATCTTTTGCGCTATTCACCAGGCGCCCGAAATAATAGGTGTTGGCAATCGCGATATCGCATAACCCGGCCGCGGCGGCACGCAGTTGATCGGTGTCTCCACCGGCGGGTTTACGGGCAAAGTTAGCCACCAGCCCCTGCGCCCAGGCCTCGGTCGGTTCGACCCCGTGAGCCTCGATCATGGATGCCACCAACGACTGGTTGTAGATGTTACCGGATGAGCGAATACAGATTCGCTGCTTCCATTTCGCGTCTGCCAGCGCTTCGTAGGTTGATAATTCAGCGGGATCGACCCTGTCTTTCGCATAGAAAATCACGCGCGCGCGTTGCGATAATCCAAACCAGTAGTTTTCTTTATCGCGCAGATTTTCAGGGATCCTGGCAGCCAGGGTCGGATTATCTATCGGTTGCAGAACGCCCGCGTCCTTGGCACGCTGCAAGCGCCCGGCATCGGTAGTGATAAAAATATCGGCAGGTGTCGACCGACCTTCCGACTCGAGGCGCTTTAACAGGGCATCAGCCTTGGCGGTGATCAGGTTAAAACCGATACCCGTCTGATCCTCAAACCTTTGTAGTAATGGCAGAATAAGCGCTTCCTTTCGTGCCGAATAGACGTTGACATCTTCGGCCCATACAGCACCGTGGCTGAATACAAGCGACAGGCAAACCAGGCCCGCTAGCAGTGGTTTGCGACGAATTAGGTTGCGGTACATTTCTCGAAACTCCGGAGGTTATATAAATTAAGGCGAAATAAATTATCAAACTCTTAATGCGAATGCAAATGTTAATCATTCTCATTTAAAAACACATTGCTAACTATTCTAGCCCCGCTGACCAGCCTGTTAATTGATTAAGGTCAAGTGTTGCAGCGACAGTTTGCCGAAGGCTCGAATCCTCCCTATCATGCCTCTACGAAATCAGTTACTGCGAGCAGAATATGAGCTTCGGCATTACCAAAACCATCCCCGCCAAGGCCGGCATCGATACCCTCGATTCACTGTATGACGGCAGTCGCAAAGACTACGAGTTCCATATGGCCGGCATCGAACCGAAGCGACTCAAGGTGGGCGATTACGTTTACACGATTTTCAACGACCAGTTACACGGACGCCTCAAGATCCAGAAATTTATCACCGGGGCAACTAATCCTGCTTCGGGGAAACCACGTATCCTGATCATCGTTGATGCACCGGGTGACAGGTTGAAGACCCCGGTTGCCAAGAAAGGGCATCGCGGCACCCGTTACACCGAGGGTGAGGACTGGCCTGCATGATCGAGATCTCGACTGCTGAGCACGAAAGCTTCAACAATGATGGTTTTTTGATTGTCGACAGCTTGATCGAGCCCAGCATCGTGCCGGATCTTCATCGAGCTTTTAGCGACCTCTTCCGCGGCAAATTCGAAACCGGGGTGCGCCCCGACGAGGTAAACTGGCAGGAGGCAACCGGGGACCCCTCGTTGTCACGCCAGATCTGTAACGGCTGGAAAGCCAACCGCGACATTGCGCGGATTGTTCTGGACGAAGCAATCGGCAAAGCCATTGCAAACCTGGCGGGATGGTCCGGGGTACGCATCATGATTGATAACGTGGTGTGGAAACCCCCGGCCACGAAATCGGTCGGCTTCCACCAGGACAGCGCCTATCTTTCCTGGTTTTCGCCGTCGGATCTGCTGACCTGCTGGATCGCGCTGGATGACACCCGCGCCGACGGCGGCACCATCGAATTCGTGCGCGGCTCGCACAAATGGAAGTTGAGCGAGCCCGAAGGTGAGTTTCATGCACCGGAGGATTACCGCAAGCCGATGCGAGAAGCGGCAGCGCGCGAAGGTGTCGACCCGGAAATTGTCTATATCGAAGTCAACGCCGGCGGTGGGTCGTTCCATCACGGCTGGACCTGGCACGGTTCCGGCGCCAACCTGAGTGCCAATCCGCGGCGCTCACTGGTTTTGCACGCGATGCGCAGCGACGTCGAATACGTACCCGAAAACTTCGCCCAGGGTATTGGCCCTATATACAGCCGCTATAAGCGTCTCGGCGACAATCAACTCGACGAAAACTACTTTCCGATTCTGTGGCGCGACGACGGCTATCGTACCCAGCAAATCGATGATTACCTGGGTAGTCGCAGCTAAACGCGAGCAGTCAACGCTTACTTGAAACGGTGAAACTTCGATGATTGGTGATAACATCTGCGCATGAAACCGCATCTTGCCGAAATCGTACTCAATGGTTGATACCGCCCAACAAGCGCTTGACGCACTATCCGATACCCGGTTTACCACCTATTGGCTCGATAGCCTTGATCCGGTAGCGGACGAAGCGACGCTGGAGCAGGATACGAATTGTGACCTGTTGGTTGTCGGAGGCGGCTTTTGCGGCCTGTGGGCAGCGATCCAGGCCAAGGAGCAAGATCCCGGGCGCAACGTTATGCTGATTGAGGCGAAAAGCGTCGCCAACGGTGCGAGTGGCCGCCCCGCGGCTATCATGTCGACCTCGGTGATGCATGGCATCGATAACACCGAACGCATATTCCCGAATGATGTCGCAGAACTGGAACAACTGGGGCGCGAGAACATGGACGGATTCCAGCAAACGGTCGAACGCTACGCCATCGACTGCGACCTCGAGTGGGGTGGCGAAATGAAGGTATCAATCGGTGATGAAGGCCTCGCCACGGTCGAGGAAGATTACCAGCTCTACCTCAAGTACGGTCACGAGGCAGTCAAACTGGATAAGGCCGGCATACAGGCGGAAATCAAATCACCACTATTCCATGGTGGCGCCTGGTCTAAAAAACGCAGCGGTACAGTGCACCCGGGCAAGCTGGTTAGAGGATTAAAACAGGCTGCACTTAAACTCGATGTGCGACTATATGAAAACACGCCGCATTTGAGCAATCACAAGACCGGTGAGGGCATCGTCGTCGAGACACCCGCCGCAAATATAACCGCAGGCAAGGTATTGCTTGCCACCAACGCCTGGGCCGCCGGTCATCATCACATCAGCCGGCGAGTCGCGGCGATTCGGGACCGGATTGTCGTTACCGAACCGCTCACCGAGGCGCAGATGCAAAAAGTTGGATGGCAGCATCGCCAGGGTATCTACGATACCCGCACCCAGCTTAACTACATGCGCCTGACCGCCGATAATCGAATCCTGTTCGGCGGGCGACTGGATTATTTTTTTGGCAATGATACCGATCCGGCACTTGATAAGACCCCGCAGCCTTTTATTCGACTGGTACAGTCTTTTTATCGCACCTTCCCGCAACTTGCGGACGAAATAAAATTTTCACATGCCTGGAGCGGACCGATCGGGCTGACCACGCGCATGGCCGTGCACTACCAGAAGTATCACGACGGCGACATGGTTTTTGCGGGAGGTTACTCGGGCTTTGGCGTCACCGCATCACGCTTTGGCGCAAGGATCGGGCTCGCAATTCTGGACCAACTCGACATCCCGGAAACCAGGATGCAATTTGCTCGCACCATGCCCAACTACATTCCACCGGAGCCTTTTCGCTGGATCGGCGCGAAAATTACCATGTACGCGCTCGATACTCTCGATGAGAAAGGAGGCTGGCGCAAACTCTGGGTAGCCATTGTGCAAAAAATGGGCTTCCCGATCACGCTTTAAGAACCTCGGATTTTATCGGGGGTGTAACCAGGCCGGCAGAAAACTGTACGGATCGCGATTGATGGTTTCATTATAGGGAATATTTCTCGCCGCGAGTTTGGGCTGCAGTTCCCCTGCTTTGCCTACATCAAACAGGTCGGTGGCCCCACCGACGAATTCTCCACCCACATATATCTGCGGTATCGTCGGCCAGTCATTTTGCTGGTTTAACACCGCCAGGATTTTACCGCCACGGTCATTCTCCTGGAACGCAACCGAGTCGAGGTCGACGGTAACGTAAGGAATATCGCAGGCGCTCAACATTTTTCGTACCGACCAGCAAAATTCACACCACTCCAGCGAGAACATGAGCACCTGTTCCTGGTTCTTTTCCAGGATAGACGCAACCTCCGCCAGCGCCGCCGGATCCAGTTCACCCGGCACCTCGGGTTCTTCAGGTCCGTCTACCGGGACAGTACTGACATCGAAACGATAGCCCGGAGTGGAGCGCGAAATTTCAATTTCAGCATCGTTCATATCTTCCACAATACTTTCAAACAACGGGGTCGAAAGGTAACGCTCTCCGGTATCCGGCAGCATGCACAGGATGTTCGATCCTTCCGCTGCGGTTTCTGCCACCTGCATTGCACCGGCAAAGGTTGCCCCGGAGCTGGTGCCGACGAAGATGCCTTCCTTTTGCGCCAAATCCATCGTGCACTGGATCGCGAAATTGCCGTTGATGGGTATCAGCTCGTCGATATTTTTCGCCTCCATGGCTTCTTCAGCGAACCGGGGAATAAAATTTGGCGACCAGCCCTGCATCAAGTGGGGTCTGAAATTGGGATGCGTCTGGTAGGTACCATCGGGATTTCGTTGCTGGCTGATGCCGCTGCCGAGAATCTGCGAGTTATCCGGTTCGCAGACCATAATCTTGGTATCGGGGCTGTTTTTTCTCAACGCCCGTGAGACACCCCCAAGCGTGCCGCTGGTGCCGAAACCGGTAACCCAGTAATCGAGCCCGATTTCAGAGAAATCGTCGAGAATCTCCACCGCGGTGGTGCGTTCGTGCATCTCGGCATTGGCAGGATTATCAAACTGGCTGGGCTGCCACCAGCCATGGGTTTCGACCAGCTCGTTGACCTTGGCGATCATACCTGTTCCCATTTCCGAAGCCGGGGTCAATATGACCTTCGCACCGAGAAAACGGATCATGCGGCGTCTTTCGATGCTGAAGTTTTCCGCCATCACGATCACCAACGGATAACCTTTTTGCGCACAAACCATCGCCAGGCCGATACCGGTGTTACCGCTGGTGGCCTCAACTATGGTTTGGCCGGGTTTGAGTACACCCCTGCGTTCGGCATCTTCGATCACCCCTAACGCCAGGCGATCCTTGACCGAACCCATCGGGTTGAAAGACTCTATCTTGACGTAAAGATTGACGTTTTCCGGCCCGATATTATTGATCTTAACCGCGGGTGTATTGCCGACAGTATCGAGAATACTCTGGTATAAGTGTCCCATTTTACCCCCTCCTCCGCACGATATGCAGATTTTGCTTTATGATGCCGTGGCCGACTTAGATCGCTAATGGCTCCAGGCAATAGGGGCTAAATTCCGGCTATTGCAACTACTCTGAACAGGGCCAGCTTTCGGGTTTCTGCAAACCCTCCGGCAGTCGGGTATTGTCGTTGCCACAGGCGAATTTAAGATGTAACTGCTGCAAGTTGACAGCCTTTCGCAAGTCGACATCCTCAAATCGGGTCCGATAAGTATAGGCACTCTTAAAGTTGACGTTATCTAATCGAGCGTCCTGAAACTTTACTCTCGAAAGATTGGAAAATTCGAAACTGACGCTCGACAGGCGCGCCCCGGTGAAATCTACTCGCCCCAACTCTGACTTGGACCAGTCAATATCGGAGAGCTCAGCTTTTTTGAAACTGGCGCGCGAGAATTCCGATTTCGTCAGGTTTGAGTTTTGCAGTTTTGCCTGATCGAAGTTTGCCCGATATCCGTTTGCCTTGGATAAATTGGAATTATAAAATTGAGCGCGGTTAGCGGTGGCTCGAGTAAGGTCGGCTTTAACCAGGCTGGCGCCGTTAAAGTTACTTTCATCGAGCGAACTATATTCAAGATTGGCGTCGTCAAACCGGCCGCCGGAAAAATTCGTTTTACCGAGCATCTTGTGGGTTTTCTTGCATCCGCTCCAATCAACCCCGGCAGCCCGTTTATCATCGCAATCGGCATAGACCTGGTTGGCCGTGGCCAATGAAACTAGACACAAGAACAATAGTGTTCGATTTAATTTTTTGCTGCTCATCCTGTTGCTTCGTTTTGCCTGAAGTTTCTAATTTCGACTATTGTCTCCTGAAATAATTCCGTTGTGCAGGGAGCCGGATTTATTTATTAAACCTTTTGGAAGTTTTCTTGATTGACTTGGAATCAGTTTCAAGTAATGCCTCGACACCGACGCAACACGAACTCACTTCTCGTGCAGCCATCATTTTTTCGATGGCAAAGTCAACGCTTCCGATGTCACGACGGTCTTTCGTTGACGGGTATTTTTTGCGATGCATAACCCTTCCCTCAAGATGGCCTGTGGTCGGATACTATACCTGATTTGTCAAACTTTTGTTGGCGCAGAACCTCGACGATACCCGCCGCAATAATTAGCGTGGCACCGGTAAATTCACGTAAGCCAAACACTTCGTCGGTCAATATTGCGGCCGAAGCTACACCGACCAGCACTTCGACCATAAGCAGCATTCCGACGCGTCCGGGGCTCAGCACCGTCGCCGGCCATATGGTCAGGTAGGTGATCGGCAGCATCCCCGCCGCGACAATCAAAATCCAGTACCAGCCTGCTTCCAGCGTTGCGATATCGGGCATTCCCGCAAAATCCCCCTGCTGCCAGAAAACCAGTAACAACGACATCAACAGTGCGAAAACAACAAACATCGTTACCTTCTCGAGAATCATTTGTGCGCCATCCTGGAACAACTTCACCGAGGCGATCGACCAGCAGAGCCCTGATATCAGAGCAAACCAGTCGCCATTGTTACGCGGAATCGGTAGTCCCCCTTCGACCACCAACACGATATATAGACCGCTAAATGCCAGCAACAGCGCTACCACCCGGTTTCCTGTAAGCCTTTCCTTCAGCACCAGTATCCCAAGCAGCGTGCTCCACAGCGGGCTCATGTAAAACAGCAGGATCGCGCGTACCACGTCGGTCAAAACGAGGCTTGCGATATAAAGCGCGAAGGCAGACCCTGCCAGCAGGCCAGGTAGCAATATATGACGCCAGTGTGCGACATAATTGTGCAGCCGGGTCAGTACCAGTGGCAGAAACAGCAGGGAACTGGCCCCGAAAATAACCGGGCCAGTCCAGAACGCCTGCACCCCGGCCTGCTCGATACCACGAATCGGAATCCAGTAAAGGCCCCAGAATGCCGCGCCAACCGCGATGGCGACGCTGGGCACTAGATCGCTACGCTCCGGGTGCAAGTGAAAGTCTCATTTAACCAACTATGGGTTTAACCTGGCGCTAATATTGTCGAACATCCGCAGGTTGGTTGCATCCAGTTCGGGCTTGAGCGGCTCATCCTGGGACGACAATTTGACAATGGTGATCCCGGTTACCGGGTTGATATATATCCACTGGCTATGAATGCCGATCGCGAGCATGGCGCGATGTTCGTTTCCGGTTTGGTACCATTTATTACGATATTGTCCTGCCGGGAACTCCTTGGCAGACTCGCCACGCTCCCAGGCCTCGCGGCTACCGCCCTCGCTGCAGTCTTCAATCCACCACTCGGGTATTACCTGTCGCCCATTGGCGAAGCCACGATTACGCACCAACTCGCCGAAGCGCAACAGGTCTCTCGGCAACACACAAATTCCACCCGCGGTACGCGCGGCACCCTTGCGATCCACAGTGATATAGGCATCCGCTTCCGCGCCCAGGGGTTGCCACAGGTATCTCGACATCAGACCTGCGAGGGGTTCCCCACCAGCGCGCTCGATAATCCAGCCGAGCAAATCCGAATTGGGCGACTTGTACCGCCAGACCTGGCCATGTTCGCCCCTGGCGCGCCCGATCGAACACAGGAAATCATGCAGGTTCCGATTGATCGCATCGACTTCGCAGGGATGCCAGGCTGTCGCGGTGCGATATTCGAGAAACTTCCCCGAAGTGGCCAGGTAGTCTTCGTTAAAATCGATATTGACGACCATATCGAGTACCTGCTGCAGGCTGGCGTCACCGTAGCCCGAATTCGCCAGTTCGGGAATATAGTCGACAACTGCTTTGGCCGGATCCAGTAATCCCTGGTCAATCAGGACCCCGGCCAGTGTTGCGGTGATGGACTTGCTCACCGAAAACACGATATGAGGACTGGTTTCGATATCTGCATCGATATACCACTCGTGCACGAGTTCGCCGCGATGCGCGACCAGCAACGCATCGCTATTGGACTCTTCGAGCCAGCGTTGCAGTGACCAGTCTGCGCCGCCGGGCCCTGCTACGGTTACTTCTTCAACACTGCCGGCAATTGATTTAGCGAGCTCACTAACACGGTTACCGCGTGAAATTTTCTCGGTCGGAATGATTTCGCGCACATGGTGGAAGGCCCAGCGATTGTGGCCCGGCTGACGCCAGTTGGACAGGTTTAGTTCGACGGGCCGCGTCAGCATTATTCGAGCTCGGTGATCGTATTCTGGTTATTGGAATCAAGAGCGACCTGGCACATTTCGAGATGCAGGCGTCCACCGGAATTGTAGGGATGAGACTCAACCACGGTTTCATTGAGCGTGATACCAAGTCCCGGCTCGCCCGGCGCCGGCATATAACCCGCTTCCCAGGCCAGCGGTTTGTTCAGAATCGCATCGTGAAACTCGGTCTGGATCGTCTCCAGGATCAGGAAATTCGGGCAACTGAATGCAACCTGTGCCGCGGCGGCATGCGCGATCGGACCACAGTAAATATGCGGTGCGACCTGGGCATTAAACAATTCCGCCAGGGCTGCAATTTTCTTGGTTTCCCAGACGCCGCCGCTGCGCCCAATATCGGGCTGCAGAATCGAGACCCCGGCTTTAAGTGCCTGGTGAAACTCTACCCGCGTGGTCAAACGCTCACCGGTCGCTACCGGAATGCTGGTCGCTGCAGCCACCTTGCCGATGGCTTCCATCTGGTCGGGCGGACAGGGTTCTTCAAACCAGAGTGGATCGTAGGGCTCCAGCCGACGCGCCAGACGGATCGCCGATGACGTCGTCATCTGCCCATGCGTACCGAACAGGATATCGGCACGATCACCAACAGCCTCCCGAATCTTGTGGATGTTATCTTCGCAACGGGCCAGCTCGGTCAGCGACAGTTCGCGTCCGCCCTGAAAGCTGTAAGGCCCGGCGGGATCCTGCTTGACCGCGGTAAATCCCATGTCGATGTAGTCGAGCGCACGGGCCGCGGCGGCATCACCATCGTGATATACGTCCGGTGCACCTTCACCTGGATTGCCATCTGCTGCTATTGCCTCGGGATACAAGTAGGTATAGGTACGTAGATCTTCGTGAAACTTACCGCCGAGTAACTGGTATACCGGTTGGTCGTGCGCTTTGCCGAGAATATCCCAGACCGCAATTTCGATCCCGCTGAACACGCCCATCATGCTGATATCGGGGCGTTGCGTGAACCCGGCCGAGTAAACCCGCCGGAACATGGTTTCGACATGATGCGGATCTTCACCGGCGATAAAGCGCTCGAAAGTATCCTCGACCATGGCGCAGGCTATGTCACCCGACACCGGGATGCCATAACATTCACCGATACCCTCGATGCCATCGTCGGTGGTTATTTTGACGATTACCCAGAAGGCACCGCCGATACCGCTTGGCGGTACCGTAACCCAGGTTTTAATATCCTTCAGAATCATATTCTTGTCCGCATCAGGAAACCTCGCCTAAGTTACTCCAAACGATTATTTTTCGAAACCAAAATCTGGGATGAATGTTTTCTTGAAACTACGGTGGTACTGCTGCCAAAAACTAACCGATTGCCATCCACTGATTACTTATCACCGTATACGAGGTAGACTAAGCGGCGGTCCATCTTTCTGGTCAGGCTATGTCGGAGAACGATCTTGAAGTTGCCATTCTGATGGCAGACATCAGTGGCAGCAGCGCACTGTATGACGAAATCGGAGACACCGATGCGTTACGTTTTGTCGGCAATTGTCTCGACAACCTGGGAGCCATCGTCGAACAGGAGGGTGGGACCTTTATCCGTTCCAAGGGCGACGACGTGCTTGCCATATTTACCGATGCCTCGGCAGCGCTCGAGGCATCACGCGCCATGCTGTCGCAGCAAAAGAACGGACCCTCGCTTGCCATACACGTGGGGGCGACCTTTGGTCACGTCATCCGGGCTCGCGACGATATCTTTGGCGATAGCGTTAACACCGCCGCACGCCTCAGCTCGCTGGCAAAACCAGGCGAACTTCTCGTCAGTGGCAGTTTTTTCGAACGGCTCCCGAAAACAGATCGACGACGGCTACACCCACTCGACACGATAACTTTCAAGGGCAAGGATGCGTCAACCAGGATCTATACGTTGCTCGAAGAGGGCACTTTAATGCGCACCGTTATCAGTAAAAATCCTGCGCCCTTGGAAACCCGTAAGGAAAAGTACGCGGCACCCTCAGTGACGGTGACACTTCGCTATGCGGACAAGACCATTGCCTGCCCTGAAAGAATGACTTTGTCGATAGGTCGCTCGGCCGGCAACGATATCGTCATAGAGCAACCGTGGATATCGCGAGAGCACGCTAAATTGCAGGTGCGACGGGGCAAGGTGCAACTCACGGATCAAAGTTCCTCTGGCAGCTTCGTGTCGGTGCAACCGGGCTATGAATTCCTGTTAAAGCGCGAGACTGTTCTGCTGGCAGGGTCTGGAACCATATCCCCGGGGTTGCCACCGTCTGCGCCGGAAGCTGAAGTTATCGATTTCGAGGTGACCATTCCGCAGCCGGATCCTGACCCGGTGGTTTAAGGTTGCTGATCGCAAGCCACCGAGCGCTCGGTATTACCCAGGTATTGCTGGCGCCGGGTCTCATCGAACGCAGGCCGGCCAATCTCACAGGCCCGCAATACGCTAAGTTCGTCCCATAGCTTCACATGCCCGTCATCGCCGGAGGTGCCGAAGCGTTTGCCATCGGGATGCAAGGCGATGCGCCAGCTAGCGCCTTTGTGTGCCGGCCAGGGTTCGGTCAACCGACGACCGCTGCTTGCATCCCACAGGTGCAGGTTACCGCTGCGATCGATCGCCACCAGGGTGACGCCATCACCAAGCCAGGCGACGTCGGTTGCCCCACCCGAGTGACCGGCAAATGCCGCCAGCTGCTTGCCGGTGTCGATATCCCATAGCGCGACGACCTCGTCGCTCGAGGCCGTCGCCAGGCGGCGGCCGTCTGGGCTGAAGGCGACGCTCCACAATGCGTTGTTGTCGGCCTCGATTTCCTTGACCAGTTCAGTCTGCGCAGCGTCGAACAGCCTGACCTTGCCGTCAACCGAGGTCACCGCGACCCGGCTGCCGTCCGGCGACAGCCTGGCTCGCGTGATCTGCCCGCCGTCGTACGGCAGCACCCGCTGCACGGCCCCGGTCTCGGCCGCCCACAACGCAACCCGGCTATCGCTCGCGGTCACGAGCTCGCGGCCGTCGGGAGTAAACTCGACCGACCAGACGGCCCCCGACTCGGCGTAGACCGACCAGCGCAGCGCACC
>JARFPR010000203.1 GCA_029288195.1 Gammaproteobacteria bacterium
GTTGGCGTCATCGGTACCCTGCAGGCCGTGCAAACCTTGCTGATTCTCGCCGGGCAGGGCGAGGGGCTGGTGAATCGCCTGTTGTTGTTTGATGCTTTCGCGATGGAATGGCAGTCCGTAACCCTGCCCAAAAATCCCAAAGGCCCGATCTGTAGTAAATCCTGACGGTTGCAGCGTCGGTTTCAGTCGGTCAGTCGTTTCAGTTTTTGGATAAGTTCAGGCGTATCCCACTCGATGGCTGCGTTAACGCCATATCTCATTTTCCCTTGCCGGTCGATGACGAAGGTCGATGGGTAAGCGATCACTCTCCATTGGTTTGCGGTAGTGCCTTGCGCGTCAAGCAAAACAGGAAACTCAACCTTAACCTGCTCCATGAAACGGATAATCGTTGTTCTGTCTTCCGCGTAATTTATCGAGATCAGTTCGAATGGCCGACCCTCCATTTTCTGTTGCAGCCGATTCAGCGACGGAATCTCCTCGATGCAGGGTGGGCACCAGGTCGCCCAGAAGTTAACCAGGGTGACCTTCCCGATGAAGTTGTCTTTGATGATCGTGTTACCGTCAATATCCGACAATGTGAACGGCATCGGCCGTGATTCTCCATGGTATTCTTTCAGGTAAATATCAATACCACTTTTTGCGCCAGAGATTGGTGTAAGCGGCAATGGTCTGGCCGGGACGCCATGACGCGCCAGCACGGGCAGCATTTGGCTGATGCTTAAGGGTATCGGCGCCGCGGCCGCTATCATCTCGCTGGTTGGTTCTTCGGTATAGAAAAGGCTCATGATTCCGGGCACTTTGCGTGCGTATACCGGGCTGTCGTTGATTTGCAGTTGCGCCAGCAGTTGCTCGAATTCGCCCGCATTGCCATTATTTTGCGCCTGGTAAATCATTAGTGGAATATTGCTAGACGCAACTATCGGCAGGTATTCTGGTGCTAAGCCGAGTGGAGGTATGTAGGCATAAGCGTACGGTGAGAACAGTATGGCACCGATGAGATAAGGGTCGGCGTGATTTCTGCGTTGCCACTGGTGTGCCCCGAGCAGAGCGTTCGCGGCTGCATAGGAATCGCCTGCTATGGCTATTTTTTTACCGGTTGCCTGGTGGGCATACTGGATTAAATCGGCGATATACCGACCATCCAGTTGTTTCGATGAAGCTGTTCCCTGAGGTAGAAATAACGACTCGACGATATCGCTTTGCCAGACTTCAATATCATGGCTCGGCAGCCTGACGGCCAGGGATTGGTGCGCTTTGCGGAAACCGTACTCTGGTGCCAACCAGACTAACAGGTATTCTCCCTGCGCCGGGAATCGATTAACGGTAATTTCCACGTCATCAGATACGGTGACAATGAGCTTTTCTGCGGCAACGACCGGATTGGTAAAGCCTGCCTGGGTGTAAAGGAAAAGCATTAGCAACAGCGGGCAAACTTTTTTCATCGCTGATCGGCCATAGTGTAGGAAGTCGGTAGCACCGGTTGAATCCGAAATTATTTTTACAGCGTATATACAGGCAATATCGGCGTCAGCCCGGCCAATGTCAATGGCTGTCGCTCTAGAGGAAAATGTTTCTCATACAGACCCGGTGCATTAAATGGATTCAGTTACGCAAATAGTTCTCGGTGCAGCCGTCGGTGAGGCCGTCATGGGGCGCAAGATCGGCAACAGGGCGGTACTGTGGGGAGCGATTGCCGGGACCCTGCCGGATCTCGACGTATTTGTACCGCTGGGAGACGTGGTCAAGGACTTTACCTATCATCGTTCGGCAAGCCATTCGCTGTTTTTGCTGGCGGCACTTACGCCATTGATGGTTTGGCTGATCAACAGGATACATCCCGGGTTGCGCGAATACAGGTCCCGCTGGATGTTGATGATTTACCTGGTATTTACGACCCACGTTTTGCTGGACTGTTTTACCGCCTACGGCACTCAGATCTTCTGGCCTTTCGTAACGACCCCGGTTTCCTGGTCTACGGTGTTTATTATCGATCCGCTGTACACCTTGCCGTTGCTGATCGGTGTGCTTGCCGCACTGGTTATGACGCGCGAAAACGATCGGGGTCACCTGGTAAATCGTTACGCCTTACTGGCCAGCGCGGCATACCTGTGCTGGACGGTTATGGCCAAGACGATCGTGGAACGAAATATCGAAGCCGAGCTGGAGGCCCAAAACATCAGTTACGACAAGATTTTCACCACCCCTTCGCCTTTTAACTCGCTGCTCTGGCGGGCCGTGGTGACCGACGCTGCGGGCTACTACGAAGGCTTCTCCTCGGTGCTGGACGAAACGCCCAGCGTCCGCTTCCGGCATTACCCCAGCGACGAGGAATTACTCAAGGGAATCGAGGACCACTGGCCGGTCCAGCGACTGAAGTGGTTCAGCAGGGGGTTCTACTCGGTGAGCCAGCAAGATAAGGATATCGTCATCAGCGATTTACGCATGGGTATCGAACCCAGTTACGTGTTTCGATTCAAGGTGGGCGAAATCAGCAATCCTCACGCCAGTCCGGTTGTGCCAAGCGCAATTCCCAACCGTTGGCAAATGAGCCGCCTGGAGATGATCTGGCAGCGTATCTGGGATCAATCAGTAGTGCTTTGAGTGCGCTAGATACCGCATACCTGTGCGCAGACACTGGCTAGGCTATCGAATAGAAATCGGTGTAGATAAATTCCGCTATCGCGTCTACATCGTTGATATCGAGCACGGGAATCTTGATGCCTTCAGGTGGGCTGTCATCACAGGCAAGTGCGATCACCGATGTGTCTTTCTGGTACAGAAAAGGCTTGCCCATGGTTCCGCGATGCAATTCTATTTTTGGAAAATGG
>JARFPR010000221.1 GCA_029288195.1 Gammaproteobacteria bacterium
CCAAAGATTAGGAACCATGAGCACGAACCAGGAATTGACAGGTCTCTACCAACCCGGCTTCGAGAAAGACAGCTGCGGTTTCGGATTGATCGCCAATATCGACGATAAACCCAGCCATTGGCTGGTCAAGACCTCGATCGAGGCGCTCGCGCGCCTGACGCATCGTGGCGCTGTCGCGGCTGATGGCAAATCGGGTGACGGCTGTGGCTTGCTGTTAAAAAAACCGGATGCTTTCCTGCGTGCCAGGGCCGCCGAACTCGGCATTCATTGTGCACGGCGCTATGCCGTGGGGCTGGTCTTTATCTCGCCGTTCGAAGCTGAAACTATGGCTTCCCAGGAGGTTATTGCCGACAAAATTGCCGACCAGGGTCTCGAGGTTGCCGGCTGGCGTGAAATGCCCATCGATAAATCAGCCTGCGGCGAAGAAGCCCTGAAATCACTACCCGCGATTTACCATGTATATGTCAACGCGCCGGACGACTTATCACGCGCCGAGTTCAATCGTTCGCTTTACCTGGCACGCCGCGCCGCTGGCAAGGCTTTTGAAGCACAGGAAAATCGACGCATCGAGGACTACTATTATATTTCGAGCATGTCTAACGATGTCCTTTCCTACAAGGGATTGATCACACCGGAAAACCTGCCGATTTTTTACCCCGACCTGAGCGATCCCGCGCTGGAATCGGCGATCTGCGTTTTCCATCAGCGTTTCTCAACTAATACCTGGCCACAGTGGAAACTCGCGCAACCATTTCGCTACCTTGCCCACAACGGCGAGATCAATACCATCCAGGGCAACCGCAACTGGGCCAATGCACGTGCCTACAAATTCAAGTCCGAATTGCTGCCGGATATCGAAGCGATTCAACCGATCGTCAACATGACCGGTTCGGATTCGAGTTCGCTTGATAACATGCTCGACTTCCTGCTTTCCGGGGACATGGATTTGTTCCGTGCGGTGCGCCTGTTGATTCCACCGGCCTGGCAGAATGTAGACCACATGGAACCGGCGCTGCATGCTTTTTACGAATTTTCATCGATGCACATGGAGCCCTGGGATGGTCCCGCAGGTATCGTGCTGACCGACGGTCGCCACGCCTGCTGCGTTATGGACCGCAACGGGTTGCGTCCGGCACGCTGGGTACAGACAAGGGATCGACACATCACGCTCGCCTCGGAGATTGGTGTATGGGACTACGCGCCCGAAGACGTCATCGCCAAGGGTCGGCTGAAACCCGGGCAAATGATTGCGGTCGATACCATGACCAGCAAGCTGTTGATGTCCGATGATATCGATAAACAGCTCCAGAACCGCCATCCCTATGAAATCTGGATGCGCGACCGACTCATACGCCTGAGCGCCGACCCGGTTAATTCACCTTTCTCGGCGCTGGCGATGAACAAGGAAACTCTGACCCGGCTGGAAAAGCTTTTCCAGGTCAGCTTCGAGGAACGCGACCAGATCCTCAAGGTGCTCGCGCAGGATTCGCAGGAGGCCACCGGATCAATGGGTGACGACACCCCGTTACCGGTACTATCAAGCCACCGTCGCTCGCTGTTCGACAGTTTTCGCCAGCAATTTTCGCAGGTCACCAATCCACCGATCGATCCGCTGCGCGAAAAAATCGTCATGTCGCTGGAAACCTGTTTCGGACGTGAACACAATTTATTTAACGAGGCCGCCGAGCACGCCGACCGCCTGATCGTCAGTTCACCGATTCTTTCCGAGCAGAAGTATGTCGATTTGCTGGCCTGGCACGACAAGGGCTACGCCCATGAAATCATATCGCTGGGCTATGATCCCGAGAAGAAGTCGCTGAAGCAGGCGATCATCGACATCCAGGACCAGGCCGAGAAGGCATCACGCAGGGGTATCGTCATCCTCGTCCTGAGCGATAAGGATATCCCGCGCAGCCGACTGGTCGTGCACGCGGCACTCGCCACCGGAGCAGTGCACCATCGCCTCAGCAACAGTGGCGGTCGCTGCGATACCAATATCGTGGTAGAAAGCGGCAGCGTCCGCGATCCCCACCAGATGGCGGTACTGCTCGGTTTTGGCGCAACCGCAATTTACCCCTATCTCGCTTATGCCAGTATTGTCGGCATGACCCGCACCGGCGAACTTCCGGAACTGGCATGCCCGCACACCGGCACCAACTATCGCCACGGCATCAACAAGGGGCTGTACAAGATAATTTCCAAGATGGGTATTTCGACCATCGCCAGTTATCGGGGCGCGCAACTGTTTGAAATTGTTGGGCTGCACCGTGACGTGGTCGACCTTTGTTTCCCCGGCACCACCTGTCGCATCGACGGCATCGGCTTCGACGAACTCGAGGCCGAACAGATCGCACTCAACAAGTTTGCCTGGAACCCGCGCAAGACCATCGAACAGGGCGGCTTGTTAAAATATATTCACGGTGGCGAGTACCACGCCTATAACCCGGATGTCGTGCACAGCCTGCAGGCAGCGGTTAATAGCGGCAATTATGCCGACTGGAAGAAATACACCGAGATCGTGCACAACCGCCCGGCAACCGCGTTGCGCGACCTGATGCAGTTAAAACCACAACAGTCGATCGATATCGACGAGGTCGAACCCGGCGCCAACATCCTCGCTCGTTTCGACTCGGCCGGCATGTCGCTGGGCGCACTCTCGCCCGAGGCCCATGAGACCCTCGCGCAGGCAATGAATCAGCTCGGTGGGCGCTCCAACTCGGGTGAAGGTGGTGAAGATCCGGCACGCTTCGGAACCGACAAGGTATCGAAGATCAAGCAGGTCGCGTCTGGCCGTTTCGGTGTTACCCCGCACTACCTGGTCAACGCGGAAGTATTGCAAATCAAGATTGCCCAGGGTGCCAAGCCGGGAGAAGGTGGACAGTTGCCCGGTAACAAGGTCAATGAACTGATAGCGCGCCTGCGCAACTCCGATCCGGGTATAACCCTGATTTCGCCACCGCCGCATCACGACATCTACTCGATAGAAGATCTGGCGCAACTGATATTCGACCTCAAGCAGGTCAATCCGCAGGCGCTGGTTTCGGTCAAGCTCGTGGCCGAAGCGGGCGTGGGCACCATTGCCGCCGGTGTCGCCAAGGCTTATGCCGACCTGATCACCATCGCCGGCCACGACGGTGGTACCGGTGCGAGCCCGCTTACATCGGTTAAATACGCCGGTTCTCCGTGGGAACTGGGTCTTTCGGAGACTCACCAGGTGCTGCGCGCCAACAAACTGCGTAGCAAGGTTCGCATTCAGACCGATGGCGGGCTCAAAACCGGGCTCGATGTGGTAAAAGCCGCCATCCTCGGCGCCGAAAGTTTTGGCTTCGGCACCGGGCCGATGGTGGCGATGGGTTGCAAGTACCTGCGCATCTGACACCTGAACAACTGCGCCACCGGGGTCGCAACGCAAAACGACCAGCTACGTGAACTGCATTACGTCGGCACTACCGAAAAGGTAAAAAATTATTTTCGTTTTATTGCCGAAGAGGTGCGCGAAATTCTGGCAACGCTCGGAATATCTAAACTTGAAGATTTGATTGGTCGCACCGAATTACTTGAAGTCATAGCGGGCAATACCCCGGGCCAGCAAAATCTGAACCTCGCCCCGATCCTGTCGGACGCCGGTGTCGATCCCGAGCTACCGCGTTACTGCAGCGAGGAGCGCAATCCCCCCTGGGACAAGGGCGAGCTTGCCGAGCAAATGGTAAGCGATTGCATGGACGCGATAAAAAATTCGAGCGGTGGCGAATTCGAATACCGGGTCAACAATACCCATC
This sequence comes from Gammaproteobacteria bacterium, assembly GCA_029288195.1. GTDB lineage: Bacteria > Pseudomonadota > Gammaproteobacteria. The sequence continues at coordinate 3,780 of JARFPR010000221.1, forward strand.
GCTCAATCGGCGCCAGGCTTTCCGGTGAAATTGCGCGCATACACGGCAACCACGGTATGTCCGAAACCCCGATTACGCTGCACCTCAACGGAACCGCGGGCCAAAGCTTCGGCGTCTGGAATGCCGGTGGTCTCAATATGTACCTTGAGGGCGATGCCAACGATTACGTTTGCAAGGGTATGGCCGGCGGCAAGGTCGTCATTACGCCGCCGGGCAATAGCCATTTCAAATCGCAGGACGCGACTATTATCGGCAACACCTGTCTCTACGGTGCAACCGGAGGCAAGCTGCTTGCCGCCGGCCTGGCGGGAGAACGTTTCGCGGTGCGCAACTCGGGCGCCCATGCGGTGGTCGAGGGAATCGGCGATCATGGCTGCGAATACATGACCGGTGGCATTGTTACAATTCTGGGCAATACCGGATCCAATTTCGGGGCCGGCATGACTGGCGGCATCGCTTACGTGCTAGATCTCGACCGCAACTTCATTGACCGGATCAACAAGGAGCTCATCGACATTCATCGAATCGCGGACGAATCGATGGAAAGCCACCGCGTCTACCTGCAATCCGCTATTGGCGAATACGTGCAGGAGACCCAAAGCGAATGGGGGCAGTATATCCTCGAGAACTTCAACCACTTCCAGCGCAAGATCTGGATGGTCAAGCCCAAAGCTGCCGAGTTCGATTCCTTGCTCGAAACCCTGCAAAGCAATGCCGCCTAAACG
>JARFPR010000244.1 GCA_029288195.1 Gammaproteobacteria bacterium
TCTGATTTTGTGGCGTACCCAGTTAATGCGTTCACTGGGTGGGACCTTGGCCACGGCAAGTTTGAATTGCTCGGCTTTTTCTCGAGGTAAGAGTAACCTGTGTGGACCGTTGGGTGCGGTCGCCCAGCGATTAAATGCCGGATTGAGCTGGTAGAGCTGGTTAACTGTTATGCCGGCAAGTTCGGCGGCGAGCGCCAGGTCTATCTGGCCGTCAAGCTCGACAATCTCATAGCTAACCTGGTTATTAACCGGAATCAGGTCGAGATCATATTTTTCCGGGTTGGCAAACAGTTCTCGGAGTGCAAATAGCTTGGGGACGTAATCCCGGGTTTCATTGCGGATTTTTGTCAGGTGCCAGAAATCGGTTTGGCGTTTACGTTTCTTGTTGTAACGAACGGCACTACGAATCTTTCCGGGGCCCGCGTTGTAAGCCGCAAGCGCAAGCTCCCAGTCTCCATCGAACTGTTGCGCCAGGCTGTCAAGATAGGTAATCGCCGCATGGGTAGACTCGATAATGTCTCGTCGTCCGTCATACCACCAGTTCTGCTTTAGACCCAGGAAACGACCCGTCGACGGGATGATCTGCCACATTCCGGACGCACGGCCGTGCGAGTATGCGAAAGCCTGGTAAGCAGATTCCACGATGGGTAGCAATGCCAATTCACTCGGCAGGTTTCGCCTTTCGAGCTCTTCGAGAACAAAGGGTAAAATCGGACGCGCTCTTTCCATGACGCGTTGCAGGTAGCCGGGGTGGTCGAGAAACCATTTTAATTGGACGCGTACCCGTGAGTTATCGACAGCGTTTAAGCGCATGCCTTGTTGTAATCGATACCAGGCGTTGTCATTTCGGCGAGTCTCCAGTAGAGATGCCTTGATGGCAGCAACTGCCTGTGTTTCTGCCTGTAGTTGATTTTCCACCGCCTTATCGACTTTGGCTTGCTCCAACATTGCTTGCATCGCCATTGCCTGGGTCGCCAATGCCTTCTCAGCCTGCACCATCTGGAGCTCGGCCTCAAAATCCAGGGCTGAATTATCTAGTTCTGGCCTGGCAATATCAGCTGCAGCGAATGAATCAGGTTCATGTGCGGCAATTCCGGGTCGTTGGGTACCGGTGATATCAGTGCTGACGACGGCTGTCGCCGTGGATACTGCCTGCGAATTATCAGGCGAAGTATCGTGACCCAGGTTAGCGCAAGCCGCTACTAGCAGCGCTATGGAAAGCGCGACCAATATTATCCGGACCCCGTTCAGAGGCTTTTGTTCGAGAAACATTAGTAAGGTATAGGCTAAGAGACTAGAATAATCCAATTGTACCTTCGGATTGATAAGTTTGAAATGAGATTTTGGCGACAAACTACTGAGAGCAAAGGTTTTACCAATATTGATGACTGGTATTTGAGTGAAACTGGGCATAATTTGCTTAACGAACTTACGGAAAGGATCAGTCCGCTGCTGGCGACGACATTCGGTTATTATTCGTTACAGGTCGGTTGCACCGGATTGGCCTCACGACTGCAGGAAAGTTGCCGTGTCAAACATCAATTCACGCTGAATGATCTTGACTCTGAAGCCGAAATACGGGCAACTCCTTCGATGCTGCCAATCGCATCGGATAGTGTCGACCTGGTAATTCTAATGCACCATCTGTCTAATACAGGCGAGCCGCATGCGGTGTTACGCGAGGCATTTCGAATTTTGATACCTGAAGGAAAGCTGGTGATAATCGATTTCAACCCAACATCGCTATGGGGACTGCGCCATTTTTTACAGGGCTGGTTAGAACATGTCCCTTTCAGTGGCCATTTTTATACCGCCAAACGAATCGATGACTGGATGCGCCTGCTCGGTTTCGATCAACTCTGCCATCATCGCGTTGGATACTTGCCACCCATTCAAAAGGCGTCAATAACGCGCCATTTGAGTTGGCTGGAGAAAGGCACACGGAAATGGTTACCGGTGCTGGGTGCGCTTAATTTGCTGGTTTATAGCAAGAGTATTTCGCCTTTGACCCCGGTCCGCCATCGATGGGTTGCACGCAAGTTACTTGCCAGCAAGGTGCCGCGTCCGAGTGTCGGCCGAGGTATGAGGTATGACCGCTAGATCACTATGAGTCTCAAGGTCGTTATTTATACCGATGGAGCCTGTCGCGGTAATCCTGGTCCCGGAGGCTGGGGGGTTGTTTTGCGTTATCAGGGAAACCTGAAAACCCTGAATGGCTTCGACCCCGAGACAACCAACAATCGGATGGAACTAACCGCGGTTATCGAGGCACTGCGGGCGCTTAGCCGTTCCTGCGATATCGAACTGCACACCGATTCGAAGTATGTTATGCAGGGAGTCAGCGAATGGTTGAGCAACTGGAAACGCAATGGCTGGAAAACTGCGGCCAAAAAGCCGGTTAAGAATATTGATCTCTGGCAACAGCTGGATGACGAAGTTACCCGTCACCAGATCGACTGGAACTGGGTCAAGGGCCATTCTGGTGTCGAAGATAATGAGTTCGCGGACCAACTTGCAAATGCAGCTATAGATGCGGAGACACCGGTATGAGACAGGTAGTACTGGACACGGAAACAACCGGGCTCGAGGTTAGCCAGGGGCACCGCATCATTGAAATCGGATGTGTCGAGCTGGTGAACAGGCGTGTCACCGGAAATCACTGGCATTTTTACATCAACCCTGACCGCGAAATCGATAGCGGGGCCTTCGAGGTACATGGAATAAGCACCGAGTTTCTGCAGGACAAGCAGCACTTTTCCGAGCTTGCCGAAGATTTCTGCAATTATGTCGCGGGTGCCGAACTGGTTATTCACAATGCACCGTTTGATATCGGCTTTCTGAACCAGGAGTTATCGCTGCTGCAACCACCGCTGGCGAAGATGGAGCAGAGCTGCAGTATTCTCGATACGCTATTGCTGGCGCGCCAGAAGCACCCGGGTCAGAAAAATAATCTGGATGCATTGTGTAAGCGTTACGGCATCGACAATAGCAATCGAAGCCTGCACGGCGCATTGCTCGATGCGCGCATTCTTGCCGATGTTTACCTTGCGATGACCGGTGGCCAGACCAGTCTTGGACTGGAAGCGGAGCAGGGTGCCAATACGGCACTTGAGCAGACCGAAAT
>JARFPR010000282.1 GCA_029288195.1 Gammaproteobacteria bacterium
GGGCAGAGCCTAGTTTCTGAATAAACTACGATTTTCGAACAATGGAAAACGCGTGTTCTCGACCGCATCGCCGGTGATGTAGTCGATCACTTCCTGAACCCGGTCACTGGAACCGAAAATAAGCGGCACGCGCTTGTGCAACGAAACCAGTTTCATATCCAGTATCGGCTCTATACCGTCACTGGCCAGGCCACCGGATTGTTCGATGATAAATGCGAATGGCAAGGCTTCGTATAGCAGGCGCAAGCGACCGCTCTCGTAACCGGGACGCGAATCCCCGGGATACAGGAAAACGCCGCCGTGAACCAGGATGCGGTAGGCCTCCGCGACCAGCGAAGCGTTCCAGCGCATGTTGAAATCCTCGCCCAGGGGACCGCTCTCGCCGGCAATACAGTCGTCGATGAAATAGCGCACGCTGTCGTCCCAAAAACGATAGTTCGACGTATTGATGGCAAATTCGTGCTTCCCCGCCGGAATCCTCAGGGCATCGCTAACCTGGTAAAACTTGTCGTCTTCGGGATCGAGCACGAAGCTATGAGTGCCATCACCGCAGGTCAGGATCAACCGGGTCTGGGGGCCGTAGAAAAGGAAGCCCGCCGCTTTCTGGATATCGCCCAGATTACTGTCGAAGATACTCCCGGTATCGGCTGACAACACTGAAAACACGGTGCCGATCGAGGTATTGGTCTCGATATTCGAGGAACCGTCGAGCGGGTCGATTGCCACCGCCAGGGGTGCATTGGCATCAATCTCAATCAATTCGTCACATTCTTCAGATGCGATAAAGCTAATGGGTAATTTACCTAGCGCCTCGGCAAACAGGTTGTGAGAGAGTATATCGAGCGGTTTTTGAATATCGCCGTCCGCGTTAGTGCTATTGGTATCCACCGATTGTGCCGACAGGCCAAGCCGGGAAATGACTTTCGCGAGTTCTGCACCTGTGCTAGCGATCAATAGTAGTATCGAGGCAAGATCCTCGTGCATGCCGGACCGTTTCGCCGTTGTCGCCAGGTACTGTTCCAGACTGATTTCGGATGTCATTTTAGCGTTTCACATCTTATCTATATGTGCCGGGATTCTGCAGAGACTTGATTATTTAGTAAAGTTTAATAAACTTTCGGATAATGAAAGAAAAACTTTACCCCTGGTTGCGCCAGATGACCCTGAAACAGCTGCGGGGTTTCACAGCCGTAGTTGAAGCAGGCAGTGTATCGGGTGCCGCCAAGCATCTGCACCTGACGCCACCCGCAGTCTCGCTGCAGTTGCGCGATCTTGACGCGGCTATTGGCTTACCCCTGCTGGAACGCAGCGACCATGGATTGATCCCGACTCTGGCGGGTCGCGAATTACTATCCCTGGCGCTGGAAATACAGGACTCGCTGGATCGATTCGGTGAAACCGCGACTGAATTAAAGGGGGTAGATCATGGCATTGTCTCGGTCGGCGTAGTCAGTACCGCACGCTACTTTGCGCCAACGATATTGGCTGAATTCATGAAAATCTACCAGGACATTAAAATTCAACTACTGGTAGGGAACCGCGAAAAAACTATGGAGAAACTGGAAAGCATGGAGCTCGATTTTGCCATCACCGGTTTGCCACCAGACCATTTTGCTGTAAAGAAAGAATTTATTGCAAAACACCCGCAGATTATCATTGCCGCCCCGGATCACCCGCTGGCGGATAAGAAAAGAATCTCTTTGTCAGAATTGCAAGATGAGACATTCCTGTTACGAGAAGCCGGATCCGGCACTCGCTCGGTGACCGACAAACTGTTTACACGCAACAAGAGCCTGCCCAGGTCAGGATTGGAATTCGGCAGCAACGAAACCATCAAACAGGCGGTGATGGCGGGTATGGGAATCGCGGTAATTTCGTCGCACACGGTTGATGCCGAACTCAAGGAGAAGCGCCTGGTTTCACTTGACGTCAAGGGATTACCGATCAACCGTAAATGGTTCGTGGTCAAGCACGGTAATAAGCGCTTCCTGCCGTCTGCCCAGGCATTGTGGAATTTTGTCGCACGCAATGGCAAGTACTACCTGCCCCAACCCTGAGTCCACTCGCGTTGAACGCTGGCCGCGCGAAGTGACTCCTGGATTACTGGATAAATTTAGCTTGAGTTACAGCTTGCAATTGTAAGTTGTAACTTGCAACTTACAAAATTAATATAATCATTCAGACGGCGATGTCGATCGAACCTTGATCGGGACCCATTTATAGAGGACTTAAGTTTGGATCAACGGCGCACACTCGTGTTAATGCCCGGGCTCGATGGCACCGGCAAATTGTTTGAGCCCATCATTCCATTGCTCCAAACACACTTCGATTTGACCATCGTAACCTATCCAGATCTCGATTCGCTTACGGATTATGTCAACTGTGCACAAAACCAGCTGCCGGAGACGCCAGGATTCTCGTTGCTTGCCGAGTCCTTCTCCGGTCCTGTCGCAATGTCTTTAATGGCACATCTACCCGACCAGATCGGTCCTTCGGTTCTAACTTCAACTTTCGCACGCTCTCCATTGGCAACGTTAACACGCATGTTGGGTTATGTTCCCGAGCACATGTTTTCCATTGGTGCATTAAACGATTTCTGCCTGGATGTATACGCGACCGATAACGAAGACTTATCGGAAACACAGCCGTTGCCGCTAAACGTGACCGAGCAGATTGACGGTGCGCTGTTAAGACACCGGATCTCGGTTTTAAGTCGGGTCGACGTTTCAGCCCTTTTACCGAACATCGAAATCCCCATTCTTTATCTGCACGGGGTGCGAGATCGCATCGTTACCGAGCACGATGCCCAAATGATTGAGGATTACCTGCCTAATGTGAGTCGGGTCGATATCGACGCGCCCCACTTGCTGCTGCAAACCCAACCGTCTCGATGTGCCCAGCTGATCTGTAACCACATTCAACCAGGCCAGTAAGCCATTACCCTATGTTTGATCGATAAAAGTTTGACGAAGATTCGTCGACAAACTCGAAAGTGGCACAGTCTAGCTTGACATGGCCTGAGCAATGCCACAGTCGACATCGCCCTGAATCGAAAATTCCGGTGATTAATTGGAAGCCTCTTGCATTATTATCTTTTTAGCAATAACGTCGCTGATTTAATATGCCGTATGTAACAACCGGCGGGATAACCTTCAACCCGAACAGCCCATGGCAGTTCCGAACGCGAAATGGTCATGTGCTTTTTTTAGCATTTCCAGGGTAAATGGGGCGACCTTTCCCGAACCGGTTAACCGCGTACACTGTTTCAATACAGCGAGACCTTTCTAACCATAGGAGATTGGCCATGAATCACTACCACATGAATTACTACAACAGGTTTGCCGCGTTTTTCCTTGCCGTTTTAGTAGCATCCCTTCTCGGATGTGCATCAACGGCCACGCAAGAGGGAACAGGAGAGTATCTCGATAGCACCGTCATCACTACCAAAGTTAAGGCCGCTATTTTTAACGAACCCACCCTTAAATCCCTGGAGATCAAAGTTGATACCTTTAAGGGTGTCGTTCAGTTGAGCGGTTTCGTCAACTCCCAGGACGACATCGACAAGGCGGTAAAAATCACGCAACAAATCGAGGGTGTGAAATCCGTCAAGAATGATATGCAGCTTAAGTGATCTTGACACTCACCTGATCTGATGAAGCCTGCGAGTGCAAACATGGACGCCCGCTATTGGTAGAAGATGATTGCCTGGATTGACTTTTTCCTGAAACCTCATAAAATACTTTATAATTCAAATATAACTTGCTAAATTTAAAAGACTTAATTATTTCGAATTTGATTAAATAATTAGTGAGGTTTGCGGATTTGTCTTATATAAAAAAAATGGTCGAAAGGCGTGCTTCCAGGCGCGATCGGCGTTTCTTGGGAAACCGACGCTCCAACTACATGCAATATATTCACGCCGCCAACGAAGAAAACAAACGATTGGGGTTATTCTGGCAGCGATTGATTGCTCAGGATTTTGTCACTGAAGAAGACGCGTTGTTACTGGCCGAGAATTTCTTCCAGGAGTTAGGCGGGTACAGTGACGAGATGGCGAAGGACATGGTGCGAAAAATCTTGAGCGAAGTCGCTGATCAGTACAGGAATGAATCAACCTTAAACTCGGCAACCAATTAGCTGGCAATTCATCCTGTAAAATACCCCTGCCAGCGTGCCGGGATTTTTGTGTTTACCCAGCGTCTGCGGCCACCCGGATCAGGGCTATTGTCAATTGCAGCAAATAGTTTTCGCGAATGGCATAACGAAAGTTTCGACTACTTTTTTTGTTTAAGCATTGAGGCCAGATCCGCAAACGGGTTATAGGTTTCCTCTTTATTTTGCGTTTCAGTTGTGGAGTCACCATAAGCTGAGTCAACAAGGCGGGAATGCTCGTTATCATGACAATAAACACATAACAGCTCCCAGTTGCTGCCGTCATCCGGGTTATTGTCATGATCGTGATCGCGATGATGTACGGTCAGCTCCTGCAGGTTTTTCTCGTTGAACTCACGGGCACATCGGCCGCATACCCACGGATACATTTTCAATGCCCTGCTGCGGTAACTTTTCTCTCTTTCTTCTCGAGCATCGCGCGCCTGCGAAACAACGCGATCAAGTTTGTCAGTAGAATTTTTCGATGACATTGTGGCTATCTAACAGGTTTGTTTTCGCCTCTGGCGTCCGTATTGTCAGACCCTTGCCTTAATGACTTAAGCAACATTTCTCTATACTACGCTTCCTATCATCCAAATAGCTACCGGAACCGTAAACAGCTTAATCTTATTATTCACGGTCAGTTACCTTGTTACCGTTACCGTACGGGCAACTCCAAAATGAAACCTCTATCGTTAATGTCTTCGTGTAACGAATTCGCCCATGTCCGGGGTGGATTTTGGACTGCAGCCTAGTGCGCGCACTGTCCGGGCATCGATACTGGAGGTCGGAGCAGTCCGCCGGGAGCAAATTCTTTGTTGCTGGGTTAATACTGCTGGTTAGCATGACATGCACGATAATGCCGGTAGCCAGCGACGATAGTCGTGGAGAGGCGCGTGAGCGTATAGAACCCGAAGGCTTCCTGTACGGTATCGGGCTGGCGGTTGATCGTGAAATTTACAAGGACTACGAGCGAAGAGTAATTCTGTTACCCGTACTTGGCTACCGCGGCGAAAAGTTAACCGTATTTGGTCCTTTTGTTCGCTACGAGGTATTGAAATCGGGAGCTGTAGAGTTTTCAATTCAGGCAAGCCCCAGGTTTGACGGCTTCGACGAATCTGACAGTGATACTTTCGAAGGCATGGATGAACGAAAGTTTTCCATGGACCTTGGTTTTGGCTTCGAGTACGCAAGAGATGACTTGAAGTTTGAACTGTCAAGCCTGCATGACGTGCTCGGCCGCTCCAACGGCACAGAGCTGAGCGCCGGGATAAGCAAAGTGTTTCGCAGCGGATCCCTGTTTATCGAACCGGGTATCGGATTCAGTTACCTGGACAGTCGACATGTTGATTATTATTACGGCGTCAGTGCCAGTGAGGTAACCAGTTTCAGGCCCGGGTTCGAGGGTGACGACGCCGTCAACACAAATATTACATTTGCAGTTACGACACCAGCACTTTTTAACGGTCTGACCCGATTTGGTTTTGAGCATACCTGGTACGATCCCGATATTTCAGATAGCCCGCTCACTGACGAGGATACGAGTCTAAGTTTCTTTTTCGCCTATTCCAGGTTTTTTTAGCTTCACCAGAATACTTTTACTCCCCTTATTCTCGAGGCGTCTCCCGCTTACCACTCTGATGCCGGCATGAAAGGCCGGGACAGACTGCCACCGAACCTGGTTCCTCTGCGGTTATAATCTGCCCTCCTTGACTCTAAATAACCGAAAAGGTACCGTTTTTTTCTAGATTACGAAAAAGACAGAGGACTATGCAGCATTCATCCCTGGTACGTTTCCCGATTGTCATGGCCGTCGTTTTAACCTTGTCGATCGGCAGCCTAATGGCCGCCCCACCCGACGATTACCAGTTCCTGTCGCTGACCGAGGCGACGCAACTGGCGAACAGCGAAAACAAACCCATGCTGCTGTACTTTGGTCGCTACGGCTGCACTACCTGCCGTAAAATGCATGCGGAAGTTTTCAACGATGCGTCTCTCAGAGCAAAATATAACAGCGCCTTTGTACTAGCCTATGTCGATACCGAGAGTGGAAAGCGCATCAAGCTCGGTAATGGAGAAAGAACTACCGAGATGCAATTTGCAACACGCAGCCGAATTCTCGGCACGCCCACATTTATTTATTTCTCACCCGAGCAAAAGCCCCTGTTCAAAAAAGCGGGATTTCAATCCATCGCCCAGATGAATCTGTACGGTGACTACATTCTCGAGAACCATTACAAGTCGATGCCGTTACAAGAGTTTATGGCTCAGCAATGAGATTCAGATTTGCTGGATTATGCCTGGCTCTGGCTATATTCCAAACGCAGGCGTCTGAGCGCTGGATTTTCGATAGCAAGATCAGTGTAACCGGTCCGCCAATTGACGCTGTTTACCATCATCTTGAGGGTTCGGGCCGAAAACATATTGCCGTTAGCGGGGAATCGGTTGCTGTAGTCTGGGAAGACAATCGCAGTCGAGACCCACAAATCTATGTCACGCTAAAACCGCTATCGCAGGAAACCTTCCCTGCAGCCCAGCTGGTGAGTAGTGGTAGCGAGGCATACGAACCGGCCATCGACGCCATAAGTGGCAATCGCTTCGTGTTGGCCTTTGAACAGGATGCATCCGTTTTCGCCAGGATACTGACCGCGAAAGGTCTGGCCGAACCCGCCAGGCTCAGTCAGGCAGCGGCCAGCCACGTCAGTATTGCAGGTTTCGACGATCGGGTATTTGCAAGTTGGCGCGAACGGGATAATGGCAGATGGTTTATCAAAATGGCGGCATTAGGGGTTACCAAAGCTAACCGAGTTGTCGTCGAATCACTGCAGTCCGTCGAAGCCGGTGGCCTGGAAACCCCGGTACTGTTTCCTGCCATCGCGGTCAATAGTGCAGGAATTTGTGTCGCCTGGGAAGACCGACGAGCCGGCCATACGCGCTTGCTGGTCAGTCATGCGAGGGATGCCGGGAAGACATTCGCTGAACCACAGTTTCTCAATGAATTTTTTTCCAACCGAAATCAATATGACCGGGGCAGTGGTGTCACCAGGGTTTCGCTGGCGTCATTTGCGCAGGATGAAATCCTGGCAGCCTGGATGGACAAACGCAGGGGCGGTAAGGGTTACGGTATTTTTGCCGCGCTCGGTGCCGACGCCGGTGAGAGTTTCGGTCCAAACGAAAAGGTGCACGGCGAGGAAGGCGATACGCAACCACACTACAATCCGTCGACTGCTGGCAACCAGGCCGGTGATTTCGTCATAGCCTGGGACGATTTCAGGCGCGGCGACTCGGACATATGGGTTAGCACCCATAACCCGGATATGGAATGGAGCCTGGATTATGCGCCACCCGTCGCTAGCGGAGATGGCGAACAGTCCCACCCGTCGGTTGCCCTCGATGAACAGGGTAACCTGCACCTGGTATGGATAGAACGTGCCCAACCGGACGGACCGAGCAGACTCTGGTACAGCCCTGGGCGAACGCGGCAATAGCAATGAATCTAGATGGAAGTGAACTGAAACTAAATACTCCCCGTATAAATTTTGTTACCCTCGATCGCGGGAAACTCCGACCGATCCCGGGACAGCCTAGTTAACAACCAGATAGTTTCGAACATTGCGATGATCACACACTTAAAATTAAACAATGCCATATCGATTCCACTGCGAGTCACCAGACCGGGAATTGGCACAGCACGACAACTGATGAATAGCATCTTGCTGATGGTCGGCTTACTGATAACGCCCCTCACCCCGGTTCAATCGGTTCAGGCAGCGGAGGAAATACCAACCTTTCAGCGGGTTCCGACCCAATTCATCGCCGCGCTGGGTAATCCCGGCGCCACTTCCGGGACTGGTGCCGAGTCCTGGGGTCTTTGGCGCAGAGATCCAGGCCCCAGGGGAGTCTGGCTGACCAACTACGAGGTGCAACTGAAAGCCACCGGCGGAGTCGCACCCGCGCAATGGAAATTCGATATCGAAGACTGGTGGCTGGATGAAAACGGTCTGATCATGGAGAAACCGGTGTTTCCGGTACCTGCCGGGAAATACATCGTTACCGGCGACCGAGAGAAAGTCGCCATGCTAACCATATATCCCAAGGACGAGAACGGTGCCCAGCGTTGGGAACTTGGCAACGACGCAAAGCTCTACGACGTGACGCATCTGCCCTGCCGTACCGCGCGCTATACACCAACAGCAGGCGTCACTTCATGTTCACCTGTCAATGCGCCGAAGGCCGCATTTAAAGTTACGCCAGGGGCCCCGATGCCACTCGTGGAAGGCTGCATCAAGCAAGACTACGCGGTCCTCTTTATCATAGCCGAGGCGGTAGACAATCCAGCACCTGTGGACCCCGGGAAAATTGCGCAAACAGATCCCGAATCCTGAATCTCAACA
>JARFPR010000378.1 GCA_029288195.1 Gammaproteobacteria bacterium
CGACTCGGCGTCCCAGCATCGCTTCTGCATCCTGAAGGTTGTACCGCAGGGCCGATACGCTCGCCAACGTCGGATTTATGTAGGCCTCGTCCAGCGCTTCCTGAAGCGAGAGCATGGTTGTCTCTCCCCTCGGGTAACGCATGGGCAGGCCTTGGTAGAGCGATCGGACCACCGCGAGCCGATCACGCAGGCTCTCCTTGTCGATATCGTTACTTTGAACGAGGATTTGTGCGCGCAGGTTCTGCAGGGTGCGCAGGGTGGCGAGGTCAGTCTGCGATACTGTCCCCTCGCGTTCATAGACAGAGCGCAATTGCTCGACTTCGTCTATCAATGCCTCTTTCTGATCCAGCACATACACCGTGAGAACAGCGGCGTAGATCGTCAGCACCGCAAACGCGAGCATGCCTTTCACCTGAAGCGACATTTCGGACATCATCATTTATAGGAATGCCCCGGTAACTACCTGTTAATTAAAATAGCCAGCAAGGTTAATGCCAAATATCTGACACGGGTCGAAATGGCACGTGACTTGCGGGCTTTTTTACCGGATTGGTTTAAAAAAAGGGGATTAAACTCGCATAAACTTGAAATAAAGCGATTCCCGTCTCATTACATGGTGGATGCCTGGGCACTTTCTGATTGATGAAATCAGGAATAAGGCTCGCTATTCCCAATTCCGGGAAGATTGTTTTCCAGTTTTCGAGAATTTCGTTTCACTGGCCCTCGGTTCCAGATTCCGTTTTCCGCAGTTTTGCGAGATTAAAACTAACGACAGGTAGGTGCCGATTGCTGCCTTCTTGAAGGCTTAAACGAAAGGAAGCTTCTGGCCGAAGAGCGAAGTTCCATGGGTGCTTTTCAGCGTCTCCTTTGGAGAAAGCTGACACCCATTCAACGTGAAGGGAATGACGCGCCATCTGACCGAGTCCGGCGCGGTGCAATAAACAAACAGAAAACCGGTTTCGTTAGTCGGGAATCAAACCGGTATTGCGCAGGCTCTTGATGGCGACCGTGATCTGATCATCGATCAATTGAGTGGCAGACCGGGGATCGAAGCTCTCGGACTGAATCGACCAGATCAGTTGCTGACTCGCGCTATCGTACAGGTTGGATTCGAGCTTCAGCACATCGTATTTGTCCCAATAGCCGGGCGTGGCGACCTGGACTGCGTGGTTAAAATAACTGTGATAATCCCGGTAGTGACGATCGAAGCTCGACGGCGTGTAGGTGTAGGTCGGTGGTGTGTAAGTTTTGATTTCCTCGACGCCGATTATGCGCGTGACCAGCACCGAGTCCATCGACTGCGCCTTGATCGCAGCATCGAGGGCATCCTTTGACGATATCTGCTCGTCCGTCAGTACCTGGTAACTCGATTTGGCCGACACGCCCAGGTCAGCGAGTTCCTTAACGAAGGTATCCTCGAACAGACGCCGCACAACCGGTTGATCGGAGACACCGATAATCAGGATGTTATCGACCGTTCCGGAAAAATTGCTGTCGCGCCATTCCGCCAGCGGCTTGATGGCACAGGCCGCCAGCAGCGTGGTCATCGCGAAGG
>JARFPR010000410.1 GCA_029288195.1 Gammaproteobacteria bacterium
TGATTGGCAACACACCCATCCTGAAACTCAAACAGTTCGATACCGGCCCTTGTGAACTGTTTATAAAAATGGAATCCGAGAATCCGGGCGGATCGATAAAAGACAGGATTGCTGTAACCATGATCGAAGCTGCCGAAGAGGAAGGCAAAATCCAGCCTGGTGGCACGATAATTGAGGCGACCGCCGGGAATACCGGTCTGGGCCTCGGCCTGGTCGCCGCACAAAAGGGTTACAAGTTGATCCTGGTGATTCCGGACAAAATGAGCCCTGACAAGATACGCCACATCCGCGCCATGGGCGTCGACGTGCGCCTGACCCGTTCGGACGTTCAGAAAGGCCACCCGGAATACTACCAGGACTATGCCAAGCGCCTCGCTGCCGAAATCCCGAACTCGTATTTTATCGACCAGTTTTCCAATCCCAACAATCCAAAAACCCATCGCGTCGATACCGGGCCGGAAATTCTGCGCCAAATGGAGGGCAAGCTCGATGCCATGGTAGTCGGTGTGGGATCGAGCGGCACCGTAACCGGGCTTGGCTGGTACTTCCATGAACACGCACCCGGCTGCGAAATGATCGTCGCCGACCCGGAAGGCTCGATTCTTGCCGAAACCATCAACACCGGTCATACACCGCAGGCAGGTTCCTGGCTGGTCGAGGGTATCGGCGAGGATTTCATGCCACCGATTTGCGATATCAGCCTGGTCAAGAAAGGCTACTCGGTCAGTGACAGGGACGCATTTCAAGCCCAACGTGAATTATTGCGCAAGGAAGGGATCATAGCGGGCTCGTCGACCGGCACCCTGCTGACAGCGGCACTACGCTACTGTCGCGAACAAACCACACCGAAGCGCGTGCTGACGTTTGCCTGCGATACCGGTAACAAGTATTTAAACAAGTCTTTTAACGATTCCTGGCTGGCCGACCAGGGCCTGCTGGAACGTGAAAGTCACGGTGATTTACGCGACCTGATCGCGCGACCGATGGATAGCGGCGATGTGGTCACAGTAACTTCCGAGGACAACCTGATCACTACCTACAAGCGTATGCGCATGTTCGACGTGTCACAATTACCGGTGGTAGACGATGGCCATATTGTCGGTTTGATCGACGAATCGGATATTTTACTGGGTATTTACGAAGACGAGGACAACTTCCAGATGAAAGTCGCAGAAGTGATGGTCAAAGGGCTCGAAACCGTGGCCCCGTCGGCCGACATCGACGATATTGTTTCGCTGTTCAAAGAAGACAAGGTAGCAATCATTGCCGATGGCAATAATTTTTACGGCTTGATCACCCAGATTGACTTGATTAACCACCTGCGCAAGACCATGGACTAGCGGCGACCCGGCCAGTCGAGAAACAAAGTTTTCACCACCCGGGAATCACGCCCCTGCCTGATCCTGAAAGCGTAATTCTCGGCTACCCGGTCCCAGGCAAATTCGGCTGCGGGATTTGGCCCTGCATAAGCTGGCCGTTTTGACTTCCTTCTGAAAACATTATTAAATGCCGGTGCTCGCTCGGTCATTGAGATTACCTAAATCAACCAGAGATTCCCGCTATGGAAGTTCGGCGCCTGCAGACCAGTCTCAGCCTGAAAATTATCACCCAGTTTAGCGTTGTTGTCGCAGCGACGATCATACTGATCGTGCTGAATTTTGATGTTATTTACCCGTTTTACTTTAAAAACCAGCTAACCAATATCGGAATTGCCATTAACAGTGCGATCCTGGGCCTGCTTATCATCGGCCTGGGTAGTATTCTTTATCACCTCTTGCGTTATCGACGGGAAGAAGCCTCTGTTGCTGCGTTTGTTAATAACGTTGACTCGTTAAAACCCGATTTAATGGAGGGCTTGCCCGCTGATTCGATCGTCGCGAACCGACACGAGACGATGCGTTCAATACAAAAAGCTAACGGTGAAATCAACCATGGTGCACTTGCTGCAATGCTAAACGCAGATGAAGCCACGCACTTCGGGTTGATCCGCTACGTCAACAATATACTCATTCTAACCGGTGTATTCGGCACCATCGTATCGTTATCGGTCGCATTACTCGGTGCCTCCGATTTGATCGATTCGGCCGATGCCAGCCTCGGTGGCATGGGGCTGGTTATCCATGGTATGTCTACCGCGCTTTCGACAACCATTACCGCCATCGTTGCCTATGCCATATTCGGCTACTTTTACACGCGCCTGAATGACGTGCAAACCCATTTTCTGAGTGGCATCGAACACCTGACCTCGGTCTATCTGCTACCCCAGTATGTCCGCTCCGGTGAGGATATCGTCCATAAAATGGGGGACCTGATCAAATCGGTCATCTATGCCGCTGACAACCTGAAAGCAACCCAGGAGCTTTACCATAATTCGGCGATGACGCTGCAGCAGACGATCACCGCAAATCGAGAGCAAATAGATAACCTGAGCGACGAGATGGAGTCAATCAGGCACATATTGCGCGAAGGCTTCCGTCTGCCGCCTCCCGTGAAGGAGCAGTAAACACCGATGGATAGCGCTTTTCCATCCATTGGTGGTAGCCATGCCGGCATTGGCGGCGAAAACAGTTTCTGGCCATCGTTCACCGATATCATGATGGTGATCACGATGATTTTCCTGATGGCCACCAGCCTGCTGGTGGTTCGCAACTGGCAGCTGGTTGCTGAACTGCAGGAAAGTATCGCCGCGGAGCAAATTGCGTCGCAAATGATCGAGTCTACCTCGCTGGAAAACGCGACACTCGAAGAGCGCCTCGCCAACGCCGAACAAAGTAATTCTATTCTGCGCCTGCGCCTGTTAAAAAAGGAAGAGGAGCTCGATCTCGCTCAAACCGCAATACGTGAACAGGAAACGCGTATTGCCTCGATAGAATTGCAAAACAGCGAATTGAAATTCTCCCTCGAGCAGACACAGACGCAGTTGGCCACGGCAAATCTCGAGATCGATAGCGCGGCTACCCAATCAGAGGAATTGTCGCGACAGCTCGCGGCCCTGAATCAGCAGTTGGCGCAGCAAAAACTGGAAAGTGATCAAACCGTGGCCCTGCTGGATACAGCGCGCAAGCAGATCGAGGGGCTTTCCGAATCAAGCAAACGACAACAACAAAGTATTGCCCAGCTAACCCAGGAAAAGGCATTGTTGAACCAGGAAATCGAATCCTACAATCAGTAGCTGCTGACACTCAAAGGTGACTACGAAACGATCAAGTCTAAATATCAGGAATTAATCAAGCCGGCACGTACCGCCAGGGGCAAATACATTGCCCAGGTCTACTATGTCAAGGGCAAATCCGGTAACGTGATTCGATATAAACAACCCGGTGACAGGGATTTCAGCACGCTTAGCCTGGCCGAAGTCGAAACCCGCCTGACACAGCTAAAGCGTGAACATGGTAAAAATCTCTACGTTAAGATTATTATCCCCGAGGACAGCGGGCTGACCTATAACGAAGCCTGGGAATTCATGCGTGGCCTGCTGGTCAAATATGACTACTACTACCAGGAGTAACTGGTTTTGGCAGCCGTCAACAGTGAACCCGGCGCAGTTCGGGCCACCCGGATTATCCAGTAAAGAGTTGATTTTCGCGAGGCGGGCTTGCTGTTACAATTCCTGATTCATGTCCCCGTGGCACAACTGGATAGCGCGACGCCCTCCTAAGGCGTAGGTTGCAGGTTCGATTCCTGCCGGGGACACCACTTTTTTCCTGTCGAACAAAACACCCTGCCCCTGACGATTGTTTTATGACCGATTCGACTTACCAGCAAAAGAAACAGGACTTAAGCGCTCAATTGCGCCACAGCACAGAAGCCGTTCGTCTTGAAAAAGCCACGTCCAACTTGTTCAGAACCCGTGACAATGCAGCTGGACCAAAACTTGACGTTCGTTCACTCAACCAGGTGCTGTCAGTCGATACGGAAAACCAGGTCGTCGAGGTCGAGGGTATGACGACCTATGAAAGCCTTGCCGATGCCTGTCTGCAACAAAACTGCATGCCACTGGTCGTGCCGCAACTGAAGTCAATTACGATTGGCGGCGCGGTTTCGGGTATCGGCATCGAGTCATCTTCTTTTCGTCATGGTCTTCCGCACGAGTCGGTGAGCAGCATGGATATCCTGCTTCCCGACGGTGAAGTCGTCAACTGCACGCCCGACAATGAGCATGCTGATCTGTTTTTCGGTATTCCCAACTCCTACGGAACACTGGGCTACATACTCAAACTTACCGCCCGGACCATGTCGGTTAAACCGTTTGTCGAGCTTCGACACTTCCGTTATACCGATATTGACGACTACTTTTCTGCTGTCAAAGAGGCCTGTGAAAGCGACGTGGATTTCATTGATGGCTCGATTTTCAACGATCGCGAGCTTTACCTAACCAAGGGCAGGTTTACCGATACGGCCCCCTACACCAGCGATTACACCTGGTTGAAGATGTTCTTCCGCTCGATTCGGGAACGCAGCGAAGACTACCTGAGCGTGCACGACTATATCTGGCGCTGGGATACGGACTGGTTCTGGTGTTCGAAAAACCTGTACGTGCAAAACCTGCCGATGCGACTGATCCTCGGTCGAAGGCTGCTCAACTCGATCTCGTATCAGAAGGTCATGCGTTGGAATAATCGAGTCGGACTCACCACATTTATCAATAAACTACTGGATCGCCACCCCGAAGGAGTTGTCCAGGATGTCGACATCCCGATTGAGAAGGCGCCTGACTTTCTGCGCTTTTTTGTCGAAGAGATAGGAATCCGGCCGGTCTGGATGTGCCCCATCGGAGGCCATGACCCAACGCGGCGTTACCCGTTATACCCGCTCCATGGCGACGGGCTTTTCATCAATTTCGGTTTCTGGGATATCGTGGCCAATCCCGACAAGCATGAAACCGGCTATTTCAACCGAAAAGTAGAAGCAAAAGTGAGCCAGCTCGGCGGCATTAAATCTCTCTATTCCGATGCCTACTATGACGAGGACAATTTCTGGCAACTATACGATGGTGAACAATATTTTAAACTAAAACAGAAGTACGACCCGCAGGGTCGCCTGAAAAATCTTTACCAGAAGTGCGTGCTCAAGCAGTAGTACTCTGACTCGGAAATATCATTGAAAAAGACGCGTAGCCGCTTTGGTTGTGCGACCCTCAAACGTCGGTCAGCTCCCGCTGTGACGTCGACCGGGCTTCCTGATCTCGATAAAGGTGAGCGCGCGACCAGGGCAACTGGTTATTTCTGCTTCTTGAAAAAACAACCTGGAATAGCTGCAGTTCACCAACGTTGAAGGCCGCGATCGATCCAGCGAGATAAAGCCGCCAGGCCCTGACAAACTCCTCATCCATCATCGAACCAACCTTGTCGGTGTTTGCCTCGTACCTGTCCAGCCAATGCTGCAGGGTCCTGGAGTAATGCAGGCGCAGATTCTCCACGTCGAGGATCGACAGATGGTTCGGTTCAAATATTCGCATCATTTCCTTTAGGCTAGGCGGATAAGCACCCGGGAAGATGCGCCGCTCTATCCAGGCATTCATCGGCGCCGGCCGGTTACGGCCAATCGTATGGATCAGCCCACGACCACCTGGTTTCAGGCAACGGTCAATCACCTTGCCGAGTGTCGCAAAATCGGCCTTGCCAACGTGTTCCAGCATACCCACCGAGACAAAGGCATCGTACTTGCCAGCAATATTTCGATAATCATCGAGTACGTATTGAACCTTGTCAGCCAGGCCTTCCTTTTCCGCCACACAATGCGCATGCGCAACCTGCTCTTTCGAAATGTTGTAGGCCTTGACGTTGACACCGTAATGCCTGGCCATGAACAGGGCTAGCCCACCCCAGCCACAACCCGCTTCGACAACGCTATCACCTGGCTTGAGCTGCAACTTGCGGCATACATGGTGCAATTTGGCAACCTGCGCCTGTTCCAGGGTCATGTCCGGGTCCGCAAAATAGGCGCAGGTATACTGCATAACCTCGGTATCCAGCCATAACTTGTAGAAATCGTTGCCGATATCGTAATGGTGGTAGATATTGTCTTTCGCCTTGTCGTGAGAGTTGGCAATGCGTCGGTGTCCCAGCCAAATTATGGCTCGCTTAAACCAGCCGCCTCTGCCGCCGTCCTCGAGATTCGAATAGATAATCTCCGAAAACCTGACCAGATCGCCTTCGACCGTGGCCTGACCGGTCGAATACAAATCGCCGAAATAAAGCTCGGGATTCAAAATGGTTTTGATCATCGCACTGCGATTGTAATAGCGAATAGTCGCGATCGGATTCGTGACCGGCGGTGTAACCGCAACGCCGTCCCAGAGTATTAGCACAATGGGAGGATTTCCCACCACTTCCAGCATTTGCCGGGCAATCCAGCGGTCCAGTTGAGTTACAACAGAGGGGGTCACGCGGGTATTACGCGGTTCGGACAGGATCATCCCTGGCCTTGCCGAGACAGCTATATCTTCCTTAGCTCCATGTGACGCGTGTTCAGCCATCTCATTTTCAAAATTAGCATTCGCACTCATCGCTTTCACTCACATCTAGAGTTCCACGGAACCTAAGAGTAATAAATTTTTAGCCTTATTACAAAGCCGAAGACCCAGATTCGCCAGTTCTAATGCGTACTACATGATCCAGATCAGTTACAAAGATCTTGCCATCACCGATTTTTCCGGTTTTAGCAGAATCTATAATCGAATCAATGACCTGGTCTACCAGCTCGTCGTCAACGGCAACGTCTATTTTGACCTTTGGAATATAATCGACCACGTATTCCGCACCACGATATAGCTCGGTATGGCCTTTCTGGCGGCCGAAACCCTTGACCTCGTAAACGGTCAATCCGTTGATACCGATATCCGATAACGCGGCACGAACGTCATCCAGTTTGAACGGCTTGATAACTGCACTGACTATTTTCACTTCGACTCCTGCGATTTAGATTCGAATACGGCCATGGATTCAACATGGGCGGTTTGTGGAAACATATCCATAACCCCCAGATGCGTCATGCGATATCCCTGGGAGCAGATAATAGCAGCATCTCGCACCAGGCTGGAAGGCTGGCACGAAACGTAAACAATGCGGATCGCATTGAAACGCCCGATTTGCTGCGCCATTTCGAGCGCCCCGGAACGCGGTGGATCAAGTAAAATCTTGTCGTAGTGCTGGCGCATCCACGTAAAATCTTCGTCGGGTCGGGATAGATCAGCACTAAAATAATCGGTGTTGCCGATATCATTGGCGGTTGCGGATTCACGCGCACGCGTCAGCATTGCGGTATCAACCTCGACTGCGCTAACCTGTGCGCAGCACTGTGCCATCGGCAAGGTGAAGTTACCCAGGCCACAGAATAGATCGAGCACCTTGTCGGCGGGCTGCAAATCCAGCAAGCGCAATGCCTGGGCCACCATTTTATGGTTAATTTCGCTGTTGACCTGGACAAAATCAAGTGCGTTAAACGCAATTCGTATTTGACCATTACCAACCGGGTCGAGGCTAAGTCCCTGCTCTTCGGGAACCAGGTTACAGACGGTCTCCGGCCCCCCCGGCTGCAGCTGCATATGAAAATTATGCTGCCTGCCAAATTCGATCAGCAGATTGCGATCATGCTCCGACAATGGCTGCAAATGGCGAAAAACCAGCTGAATATGTTCTGCATCGGCAGCAACTTCAATCTGCGGTATCGACGCGCGCGCTTCGAGTTCACCAATCATTTCAGACAACAGGTCCAGTTTATAGCCAACCTCCGGTATCAGGACTTCACAACGATGCATATCCGCGATAAACGACGTGTTGCGTTCACGAAACCCGACCAGGACCCTGCCTTTATTTTTTACATATTTAACACCCAGGCGGGCCTTCTTCCGATAACCCCATTCCCCGGCTCGCAATGGCGGCAGTACTTCTCCATACTCAACGCCGGCGTGCGTCACCATCTCCAGCAGAGCCCGCTGCTTAAGCTCGACCTGGTCATCATTTGCGAGGTGTTGCAGGCTGCAACCGCCGCAAACCTGGAAGGCTTCGCAGCGAGGACTGATGCGATCAGGCGAAGCCTCAAGGACCTCGAGCGTTGTCGCCTGGTCAAAATTACGGTTGCTCCTGAGGACCTGGATGCGCACGCTTTCACCGGCCAGTGCGCCGAACACAAATACTGTCTTGCCATTCACATGGGCGATACCACGCCCCTCGTGTGACATTGCATCGATGGTGACCTGCCTCGGTTCGGGTAGCTTGTTGCGTCGCCCGCGTCTAGACATCTTGCCACGCGGCTTCAAAGTCGAGCAGGTGCTGCTGGCCCGAAGCTTTCAATTCTTCCCTGACGAGCTGACATTCGGCCTGGTACCGGGTTTGATCGTAATTGCCGCGGCTACGCTCAAAATTAAGGTAAACGAGGTAGGTATTGAGCACGTCGGTTTCGCAATAATCCCTGATCTCTTTTATCTGTCCCTGTTGATAGGCGTCCCAGACCTTCGATCCGCTCATCCCCATTTTTCCCGGAAAGCCGCAAAGGCCTGCAATTTCATCCAGCGGGGCGCTGGCACGCGGCTGGTAGGCCGCCAACACATCCATCAGGTCGGTGTGACGTTCGTGGAAACGGCTTAAATAGTTGTTGTAGCGAAAGCTGTTATCGTTTTGTCCGGTCTCCCAGTAATGCGCCGCGTTGATGGGATAAAGCAAGCTTCGATAATGCATAACGGGTAAATCGAATCCGCTACCGTTCCAGGAAACGAGGCGTGGTGTATAGCGTTCAATGCCACCGTAAAACCGCTGCAATAAATCCTGTTCGTTTGCCTCGATGCCTCCCAGCGACCAGACCTTGAACTGATCCCGGGTGCGCAGCACCGCCGATATCGCAACGATGCGATGCAAATAGTGTCGCAGGAACTCGGTGCCTGATTGCTGTCGCCGCATCTGGAATACGGCTTTTGCGACATCATCATCCGACAGGCCGTGCAGATCATATATCTTGCGACAGCCATCAATGTCGGGAATGGTTTCAATATCGAATACTAGAACATTCATCTTCGAGCCTGTCTCAGGGATTATCGAAAACTTCGGTTGTCAGGTAGCGATCACCTCGATCGCACATAATTGTCACAATATGTGCATCGGACAATTCCTGCGCGAGACGCAAGCTCGCGCAAAGGTTGCCGCCCGAGGAAATACCGCAAAACAGGCCCTCCCTGGCAGCCAGTTCGCGCGTGTATTCCTCGGCTTCTTCACGTGATACGTCGATAATTCGGTCGACAGCCTCGGAGTTATATATGCGCGGAACATATTCCTCCGGCCAACGCCTGATGCCGGGAATGGAAGACCCATCCGCCGGCTGCACGCCGATTATCTCGACCTTCGAATTGACCTCGTTGAAATATCGCGAACAACCCATGATTGTACCCGTGGTTCCCATGGCACTGACAAAGTGTGTTATCCCCTGGTTCGTCTGTTGCCATATCTCGGGTGCAGTAGTTTCATAATGCACACGAGGGTTATCCGGATTGGCAAACTGGTCGAGCATCTTTGCTTTCCCTTGCGCATTCATATCTTCGGCAATATCACGTGCCTTCATCATTCCTTCTTCCTGGGTGACGAGGATTATCTCCGCGCCAAATGCCCGCATCGTAGCATGTCGCTCATGGCTCAGGTTATCGGGCATAATCAATGTCATATGGTAACCACGCATTGCCGCTACCATGGCCAGAGCGATTCCTGTATTGCCGCTGGTTGCTTCGACCAGCGCATCACCCGGCCTGATTTCAGCACGCGCCTCGGCGTGTCGGATCATGCTATAGGCCGCACGATCCTTGACCGAGCCGGCGGGATTGTTGCCCTCAAGTTTTACCGAAATCTGGTTACCATTGCCCGCGTTAAGCCGCTGTAATGTTATCAGAGGGGTATTTCCGATATAATCATGCAAAAACATATAATAGAAAAACAAACCAGCCAGGACGGGATCTTGGAATAAGATTTTACTTTAATAGCGTCGGGCATGCCAAAGCAGCTGCCTGCATCTCCTGCCAGTACCAGGAAAAGTAACCTCCAGGCTAGTGTGACTTCAAGGAGTATGAGGAAAGGATTCATGCTAAATCGCCGATTTAAAGAATCAATTTTCAGCGTATTACTGGTGCTGGTTTTCGGCATGTTCGCGCCCCAGCCAGTGATCGGCCAGGTAATCATCGTAAAAAGTAGCGATAACAGCTATTTCGATCAAACCATCAACACCTTGAAGAAACATGTTGATCCGGCTACTCGATTCAAGGTGCTGAAGGCAACAGAGCTTGGCGACGGGTTAACCAGTATTGGTCGCGGCGATCTCTTTGTCGCCCTCGGTCAATCTGCGGTCGAAGCGGTTACTCAACTCGACAGCGCAGCAAATTCAATTAATGCCTATCTGACACTGGAGCAATACCGGGATCTGAATCTTAATCACCATCTGACCATTGTTCTCGATCAACCAATGCATCGTTATCTCGCCTTTTGCAAGCTCATGCTCGGCATCGAAAGCATCGGTGTCATCGAGGCAAACGGAATCGATCCCAACCAGTATAAAACTCAAACCCTGGAACAATTTCAGCTCCAGTTAAATCAGTACAGCATAGATAAGGCTAATAAACTGCTGCCGGTTTTGCGAGACCTACTGAAACAAAACGATGTCCTGCTGATGCTACCCCGGCAATCGATTTACAATCGTGACACGCTTAAAGGTGTGTTGCTGACCAGTTATCGGAATCGCAAACCGGCTATCAGCTATTCCCCGGCCCATGTGAAATCAGGTGCAGTCGCATCCATATTTTCTTCTCCAGTTGACATTGGCAGGCACCTGGCGCTGTTATTAAATCAAAAGCTGAATAACCAGTTTCACAATAGTCCGCCGCTTCAATTTGCCCGGTTTTACACCATCACGACTAACTTGCGAATTGCCGATGCCCTGGGTATTGATTTACCCGAGGAAGGTGAACTGCGATCCAGAATTGACGAGTTGCAACCGTGAAACGGCTCGGTATCAAGTATCAGATCCTGCTGATTACGCTCATTCCAGTGTTTCTGATTGACCTGTTTTTTACCTATCAACACATTAGTGGCAGCATCGGGCAGGCCAACGAACAACTGCAGAGTAAAGGCCAGATCATCGCCCGCCAGATCGCCGGAGCCTCCGAGTTCAATCTGTTTACAGGTAACGATAGTCAAATCCAGTATCTGCTGGAGCAATCTGTCGGTAGCAACAATATTGTACTGGCCTCGATTTATGATCAGCAGGGTAAACTGATTGCGGCATCAGCTTCCAAGGATTTTCAGCAATCCGAGGTCGCCGAATACTATTACTCTCGCGAGGCCATTCAGTCGCAAAGCAATGAGCATTCTGACGTGTTTGCACCCGACAATAATGATGCGCGCACGACCAGTGTTCTTGGCTGGGTACATCTATACATTTCACGCCAGCAGTTAAAGCAGACAACCGGGCTGATCATCAGCGACTCGATCGTGTTTTTTATCTCGATACTAATCATGGCAGTGATCTTGACCGTGATTATCAGTCGCAGAATCACGCAACCTATTTTTCGCTTGATGGAGCATTTGAAATACGTCGAGACCGGTCAACTCGGTAAAACGATTGAACCTTTAGAGGCGAACGAAATTGGCGCGCTGCAGAAGGGTTTCAATCGCATGACCCATGCCCTGCTCGCCAACCGACGACATTTGAATCGAAGAATTCAGCAGGCTACTCAACAACTCAACGAGGCAATATCGAACCTCGAAACAAAAAACAGGGAGCTGGGCCTGGCCCGTGATGAAGCGCAAAAGGCAAACCGGACCAAGTCCGAATTTCTCGCCAACATGAGTCATGAAATCCGCACCCCGATCAATGGTATCAAGGGTTTTATCAGTTTATTGAGTCAATCCAGGCTGGAACAATCACAGCAACGTTATGTTGATATTATCCTGAAATCCACCAGCGATCTGACTAACATCGTCAATGAAATCCTGGACTTCTCGAAAATGGAGTCCGGTAAATTGCAACTCGTAGATGAAGAATTTGATCTCTACGAAGTTCTCGAACAAACCCGCGACATACTTTTCATCAATGTATTAACAAAAAGTATCGATTTGAACCTGATTATTTACAGTGACACGCCACGCTGGGTCGTTGGTGATAAATTAAGACTGAAACAAATCCTGCTAAATCTTATTGGTAATGCGATCAAGTTCACCGATCACGGCCGGGTGGTGATTAAAGTAAGCCTCGAAGACAGCAGCTTCGAACAGGTGGATATTGAAATTACGGTTGAAGACAGCGGAATTGGTATTTCCAAGCAAGACCAGCAATCCCTGTTTAAGGCTTTCAGCCAGATTGAGAGTTCCGACACAAGACGCTTCGCGGGTACCGGTTTGGGCCTGGTGATCAGTAAAAACCTGGCAACCTTGATGGGTGGCGACATCACCATGGTTTCGACTCCGGATGAGGGTTCGAAATTCACCCTGAACCTGCCATTCGGCCTCGGCGAAAAGGCCGGTGCTGTTGCGTTCAATGAAGCAGAAAATCCCAGGGCGTTGGTATTCGCCGCGGACAATTATTGCCTGATGGAAACCCGCACACTTTTTGATCGAGCAGGCGTCAATACCGAGTCCATTCTGATCGATAATCAAAAAGGGACCGATCCTGTCCTGCATTGCATCCAGCGAAATCTTGCCTATGTAGATTTACTGGTTTTCGATGTAAGGCACCTAAGCATTGATCTTGAAAAAGCGATTGCCCGGGAGGTTACCGGCAACGCTCGTATACTTGTCATGGACTACGACGAAGGCTTCCAGTCAGCAATCGATCCGGGCAGGGTCGAGTTCGTTTCGATCATTAATACCAGCCAGGCTGTTGCGGCTTTAGTCGCCCGGGTTACAGGCAAGGAAACCGAAAAAGCAACGAACGAAAACAAGTTACAGATCCGGCAAAAGCGCGTCCTGTTGGTCGATGACAACCAGGTCAATCTAAAGCTTGCAGGCGAACTCATCCGCATTTGGGGACACGAAGTTGTAGAAGCAGAAAACGGGATCGAAGCTCTGAAATACTATGAGCAAGAGGTTTTCGACATTATCATTCTCGATATACAAATGCCCGATATCGATGGTGTCAGCCTGTTACAAATGATGCGGGAACACAACCCCGGGGACAAGACACCCATGGTTGCATTGACAGCCAATGTTCTGAACGACGAGGCTGGACGATTAATTGAACTGGGATTCGACTACTTTCTGGGCAAACCCCTGGATGAAGATAAGTTTCGCTGTTTACTCGACGGTGAACCGGTGCACAAGGTAGTCGATGCCGAAAAATCCGATACTGCCGATTCCGGCGGTGACTGTTCGGTCGACTACGAGCGATCTTTAGCCCTGTCGGCCGACAACGAGTCTTTGCTCAAGCAGATATTTGAAATCTTGCAGCGCGACATTCCCGACCAACAACTGCAACTCGAAAGCGCCCTGGCCCAGCTTGACCAGCAGCGTCTTGCAGCGATTGCTCATAAACTCCATGGTGTTACCTGCTACGCAAGTCTGCCACGATTGCAGCGTAATATTCTCGGTTTTCAAAAGTACCTGGCACGTGATAGCAATACTCCGCTGGAAAAACCGGTACAGAAATTGAACCAGGAGTTAACAGCCGTAAAACTCGAAGTTGATCGCTACCTGGAGCTTATGGAAGCAGATGCAAAATCGAGTTAAGACTCCAGTACCACCATGGCCACGACATAATGCTTTTCATCGGATAGTGAAAGCAACGCATTTTTGATTTCGAGGTTAGCAATCAAATCATTGGCGCTCCCCAGGAATCGCAGCAGAGGTTTACCTTGCTTGTCATTATCAATTTGAATCGAATGAAAACCGAGTTGCTCGCCAATTCCAGTTCCCAGCGCCTTGGCCACGGCTTCCTTCGCGGCGAATCGGGTTGCCAGGAATACCCTGGATTGCTTGCGCCGATCAAACTCTGCCAGTTCGTCGTCGGTCAAAATTCGGCGTGCAAAACGCTCACCGTACTTTGCACTCAGTTTCTCGAAGCGAGCGGTTTCAGCGATATCGACACCAATGCCGATTATCATAATCCCTGGCTTCTGGCGTCTAAAATCAGCCGTTTAATATCCCGGATCGCCTGCTCGAGCCCGAGGAAAACGGCATCGGCAATAATTGCGTGCCCGATATTTAATTCACTCACCAACGGGTTGGCGGCAATCGGTCGCACATTATGACGATTGAGGCCGTGTCCCGCATTGACCTGTAAACCTTTACCATGCGCGTAGGCTATCGCCTCGTTTATTTCTGCCAGTTTTTGCAGCTGCTCATCACCCTGCGCATCAGCATAGTGCCCGGTATGAATTTCAATACAGGGGGCACCACATTCGATGACCGCATCGATCTGATCCCGACTGGCATCGATGAAGGGTGAAACTCGCGTCCCCGCCTCTGCCAGTCGAGCACAGGCGGAGCGAACCTGTTCGATCTGACCTGCAACATCCAGGCCGCCTTCAGTAGTCAGTTCTTCACGTTTTTCAGGCACCAGGCAGACATCTTCAGGGTTGAGCTCGCATGCAAAAGTGATCATTTCGTCGGTGATGGCAATTTCCAGGTTGAGCTTGGTATTCACCACCTGCTTGAGCAACAGTGCATCGCGTTCCTGGATATGACGCCGGTCTTCCCGCAAATGAAAGGTTATCGAATCGGCCCCGGAGTGCTCCGCAACCTGGGCGGCGTATACAGGGTCGGGAAAGCGCGTACCGCGCGCCTGGCGCAAGGTAGCAACATGGTCAATATTGACCCCCAGGGTCACAGGGCTTGTCATTTTCGCCTCATCATTTCAAGCAGGACATCGCGCGATTTTAGCGTTTTTCCGTGCAAGTTAAAGTCAATAGTACTGCGTAACACCGTTTTGGCCAGGCGTAACACGGAATCCTGCTGGTAATCGCCCCGGGTCCAGTCGATAACCACCTGCCCGCTTACGGAATCCCTGGCAAATTCAGGGCAGGCAACAAAACCGCTATTGATTACAAATTGGTAAAACGCCTTCGCCTGGATCTCCTCTCCGCTAACCGCATCAACAGAAAGATCGGGGAAGTAACCAAGTTGCCTCATCAATTCGAGTTCAAACCTTCGCAATCCGGCTTCGCCGATATCGTCGACGGACTGTTGCAGTAATGACTGGTAACTCGCAAATATCGCCGGATTAGATTCACCTTGTGGCAGCAAGGCTCCCAGTAACTCGTTCACGTAAAGTAATGCCAGGTAGTTCTTTTCGTCGACCGGCAAAGCCTGACCTTCGATACCGATCAGGGTCTTTAGTTCCTGCCTTCCAGTCCAGCTGATACTGAGCATGACAAAAGGCTGGTAAGGTGTTTTAGCCGGATTCCGACGGGCACCCCTGGCTATCGCCCGGATACAGCCATGATCGCGGGTGAAAAAGTCCAGTAACAGGCTTGAATTCTGCCAGTCACGTCGACGCAGAATAAAGCATATCTGGTCACTAACCCTGGGTTCCATCCGAGTAACCAAAGGCCGCCAGCGACTGTTCATCATCAGACCAGTCAGCGCGTACTTTCACCCACAGCTGCAGATAGACTTTTGCATCTATCAGTCGCTCTATATCACTGCGCGCCAGCGATCCTACTTTTTTCAACAGGTTTCCACTTTTACCGATGACGATCGATTTTTGCGATTTACGTTCAACCCAGATGGTTGCCGATATGCGCGTGATATCCGTCTCCTCGATATAATGATCGATGTTAACCGTGATTGAATAAGGCAATTCCTGCTTAAGCTCGCGAAACAGTTTTTCACGCACGATTTCAGCGCTGATAAATCGCATCGATTTATCAGTCAGCTGGTCGTCTGGAAATTGCGGCACGCCAACAGGCAGCCGGGCGATTATAAGTTTTTCGAGATACTCCAGGCCATCACCAGTGAGGGCCGACACCGGCACGCATTCGAATCCCGGAACCTGCTGTGAGATTTGATGCATGATCGGCAGACAGAACTCTCGACTTTTTTGATCGATCTTGTTAAGCACAATCAAAACCTGGTCGTAGTTTGCAACACGTTGCAGAATTTTTTCATCTTCCTGGTTGAAATGAGAAACATCGAGCAGCACACATATCAGGTCGGCATCATCCAGCATACTGATTGCGGCACGATTCATATAACGGTGGATCGCTTTTTTATTGTTATCGTGAATCCCGGGGGTATCAACAAAAATACACTGGTATTTCGCGGTTGTCTTGATGCCGAGAATTTGGTGCCTAGTGGTTTGCGGCCGGTGCGCGGTAATACTGAGTTTCTGACCGATGAGCGCATTCATCAAGGTCGATTTGCCGGTATTGGGTTTGCCAATCAGTGCAACATAACCACATTGAAAGTCGTCAATCATGTTCCCAGTGTGTCCCGTATTTTTTTTGCGGCCGGTTGTTCCGCTTTTTTGCGCCTGGACCCCTTGCCTTTACTCTGCAGTTCGAGATCAGGGCTATTACAGCTGACGGTAAAAACCTGGTTATGGGCTTTACCAGTGGTTTGTTCG
>JARFPR010000481.1 GCA_029288195.1 Gammaproteobacteria bacterium
ACTCGCCACTTTCAAACGTACCGAACCCGAGGCACGTCCCCGCCTGATCATCACCGATGTGCGCATGCCCGGGATTAACGGTTTCGAGTTGCTCAAACAGGTAAAGAACATATCGCCGCAAACCCCGATCATCGTGATGACGGCCTACACCGACCTCGATACCACGGTACAGGCATTCCAGGAGGGTGCTTTTGAATACCTGCCCAAACCTTTCGATATCGATGACGCACTTGAACTGGTCGCCCGTGCCTGTGAACCCGCGGTTGAAGCCGGTACCAATCTGCCGCGATTTCCAGACGAAATTGGTGACTGGCAGGCGCAACTACGCCTGTGGGCAAAGCAGCAACTGTCGCAGGGAGAAACCGACATTCTTAAGAACGCTGCCAGGACCTTCGAAAAAACACTGCTGGATTGCGCGCTCGAAGCCACGCGCGGGCGCAAACAGGACGCGGCGCGACTGCTTGGCTGGGGCAGGAATACCCTGACCCGAAAACTGAAAGAACTGGGTTAAGTTAATTCGCTTCCTTTGCGCAACCTTCAATCGTTCAAATCTTTAAGGATTTACGACTATTGCTAGTCACCCACACGTAAGCGGCGGTCCGACCTATCGGGATCTTGCAAGCATGATATCTTTCTAAGGTTCCTGTCTGCGCTGGGAACGACTTTACCTGAGCGAATAACAACTGTGACATCATTCGGAAATGCATTTCATGTAGGCCCGTTCGAGTGAATCCGCCTGGTAGTGCTGCAGGCAGTCTTCGGGGGCTCCCTGGTACTTCATTTCACCATCATGAAGAATACCGAACTGGTCACAGAGGTCTTCCGCATCGGCAAGTAAATGGGTGCTGTATAAAACCGTGCGCCCGGCAGATTTCTCGTCGCGCATCAATTCCTTGAAATGGTAACGTGCTCGCGGATCGAGCCCGCTTAATGGCTCATCGAGAATCAACAGTTGCCGCTCGAGCATAAAGCAGCTCACCAGCCCAAGTTTCTGCACCATTCCCTTGGAATAACCACCCACCCTGGAGTCAAGACGGTCGGATGGGAAATCGAGTCTCTCTGACAGTTCGATAAATTTCTTTTTCCCCGGGTTCAGATGATAAACCGCGGCAATGAAATCGAGATACTGCTGGCCCGTGATATTTTTTTTTACATCAAACTTTTCCGGCAGATAAGCAAGTTGGTCGCGACAGCTCGTGTCTCGATTATCGGTGCCGAATATTTTGATTTCGCCGCCTGGCAATGGTCGAATCAAATCAAGAATTAATTTTATTAGCGTCGACTTGCCGGCACCATTGATCCCTGCGATGGCGAAATAACTATGCCTGGGGATTTCAATCGCCAGGGCTTTCAGGATATCAAGGCCAGAAACGGAATAAGAAAGATTAGTCAGTGAAACTGCGTTATTCATCGCGACTGGAGTCACGTCTATTTATAAACCTATTTGCTATTTCCCTTAACATCGCGTCTTGTTCCAAAGCCTGCTTTACCATGGGGATTGCACTAGAGTCACCACCATACCCTTTTAATCCGAAAAATTCATCAATCTCATTAAAGCGAATATCCCCAATCTTTTGGGCCAGATACTTGGCCAATTTTCGTGGCTGATTTTTAACACCCCGGCCTTTTTCAACCCCTTTATGTATTGCCAAAAAAAAAGGCCTGCGAGAACAAACGCAGGCCTCTTTTTATCAGCTCGAACTTTTAGAAGCGGAACACGAGAGTATAGAGGGTCGTATCCAGATACGCGGCGGCGGCCGGAGCGGCGGCAGGAAGAGCCTCACCTATGGCAGCCGGAATATACCCCCGGATGCGTCCGGTTGCATTAGCACCGTCGTCCAGCCTGGATTCGAGTACTTTAACAACACTTCCTTCCAAACCACCGAACGCGGTGACATGGCCTTGTATCCCCAGCCCGTTGAAGTTAACGCCAACCTTACCGCCATAAGCATTTTGCTGTGGGTCAGAATCAGCTACATTACCATTTACCAGTCCAGCCGATCTTAGGTGCTGCCAGAAGAGACCTGTTTCGTCAAGTGGAGGTCCGGCAGCAGGGGCCTGCCAGTTACCTGTTATCGCACCATCTCCATTTCCGGGGGCAGGAGCACTATCGAAACGACCAGTAGCGCCGTCATCATCCCCGGGTAACTGCAGGTAACGATCCTGATAAGAGAATATCGCCGCCTGTATTCCCGCATTGTCGCTTTCAATGCGCTTGATTTTTGCATTGGTAATCATTTCCTGGCCTTTCAATACACCGCCGATCAGCAGTCCCACGATGACCAGTACGATCGCGATTTCGACCAGGGTAAAACCTCTTTGTTTCGATAATTGCATCTGAATCTCCAAAATACGTTGATTATGTCTGTAGGTGCATCATGCATATAGCGTGCCAGGTTAGATAAATCCTTATATTTCTTAAGCACTTAACGGGTCAAAGGGCCTAATTATCGTTGGCTTGTCGAGATTCGAACAGTTCTTGTTGGTATTTGAACAACTTTCCCCTTAAGAACCGCTTTTCATTCGCGTCGAGTACCGCGTTTGACTGCAGCAAGGTTTCGATTATTGCAATCGCGGATTCCAGTTCATTCAATTCGGCGAGCAACAGGAAGCGGATATCGCGCGCCCATTGTGGGATCTCGATACTGGCCGGCTGCAACTCCAACTTCTCCGCCATGCCCAGGGCCAGTTTCAAATCCCCGAGTTGATGCTTGGCGATCACGCTGGCCTCCGCCAGGCGTCGCCAGTGCAATTGCGGCGCGCGGTCGAAATTGCGTTCGATGAAACCGAGCATTAATTGCAAGCGGCTCTTATCGCGCGTCTGGCTGTAGATGCGTGACGCCAACAGCATCGGGTATTCCGATGTCGGGTTGACGCGGGTTATCTGTTCGAGCCAATCCACCAACACCGCGTAATCGATCCTGTTATAGCTAAAATACCGGCCGGCCTGACTGTCGTGCAGTTGCAGGCGAAGGGCAAGCAGGTAACCCATTAGCTTTTCCGACCCCATTGCAACACCCCGATAAGTCGAGGCCTGCAGCGGACTCGATAGCGGCTGGTAACGATACTCGCGCGACAACGGGCTGTAGTGATGGAACAACAGCTGGATCGATAAAACCAGCAGGAAACCCCAGATCAAAGGCATCGGCAATTGCAGTAATGGGCGCTCCGCGCGACGCATCTAGAGATTAAACTCCTTGCGATAAAAATCGACCAGACAAACCGCAACTAAAAATAACGCGTAGATTACGGTTGAAGAAAACTGAACTGAAATAGTTTCGATTAAATTGACGTTACCAAAAAACACGTCGTTGTCAGCAAACGTCTCCAGCCCGGGAACCAGGTATAAAATTGCGCCGAAAATAAAATCCACGAAACGACTGGTGAGACTGCCATCCGATAACCTGACCGATTCTGCGAGCATTTGCGAGATCAAACCAGACAACTTCGCCAGCAGGTAAACCGCAAGCGAAAAACAGACTGCGAGCGGGATTTTTTCGAGACTCAGTATTGCCAGCAGTCCTAACAGGCCGAGCAAAAGGATTTCCAGCCAGAGTGCTGACGCCCAGTAAAGACCAACCTGCCAATCACTATACAGGGATATCACCA
Source organism: Gammaproteobacteria bacterium (assembly GCA_029288195.1). GTDB lineage: Bacteria > Pseudomonadota > Gammaproteobacteria. The sequence goes on from JARFPR010000481.1 coordinate 3,610, forward strand.
GTAAAACCGGCAGCACCAGCAACAGGCACAGGCTCGCGATGACCAGCACCTGTGCAACGATATACTGCCAGCGCGAAAGCGGCATTGTCAGCAGGCGTTCAAATTGTTTGAATTCGTAGTCCTCGGCGACACTGGTGGTTATCATCAGCAAGGCGAAAAGTCCGAGACCATAGCGTAAAAAATCGGCCACCAGTGCAACCACGATCGCCTTGCCGTTGATAATCGCGAGCTCGTTGAAAAAAAACCCCACCAGCATCGTGAGCAGCGTGAACACCAGCACTACTACCAGCAAACGTCGGCTTAGAATTCCCAGCATCAGGTATCTAAACAGTGATATAGTTTGAGCGAACATTCGAGTTTCGGGCACCTTGATTAGAATAAATTCCCTACTGCAGTTCGGCCAGCAAATCCTGGCATCGACGCTGCTGACTTACCACGTGTTGATCTGGGTCGTCGATGAACCCCGGTTAAAGCTTGCACTGTCGTTCATATTGTATGGCCTATTCCTGCTCTGGCAACCTCTCTGGAGCAAAGAGGCCAAAATCGACAAGCGGCCCGTGGCATTCATCGCCGTTTTTTTCGTCGTTATCACGTTTTACTTTCCCAACGAATCGCTGGTTTTCTTTGGTTTGATCCTGTCCGGTCTGATCGGCAGTCGATTGCTCGGTCGAAGTTCGTTCCGATCATTCGACCTGTTGGCATTATTAATCATCATCCTGGAAATGGTGGTCGGGCTGGTACCGGATACTTTCAGGCAAATAGAACTGCCGGCGTTATTCAGCGAATACATGCAAACCATCATCCTGGTCCCGATACTGCTGTTTTACTTTGCGCCCAATCCCGATGAGCGGAAACAGCAGCGCAGCCAGGTCGATCTGATGCACGGATTGCTGGCCGCAACGTTGATCTTCATCGTGCTGCTCGGCGGCATTGTTATCAACCTGTTGTACGGTGTTGACTATATCGACGGGTTATTGTTAACCGTATTCGTCGTTTCGACACTAACCATCGGCATAAGCTGGTTCTGGAACCCGGGCGTTGGCTACTCCGGCATCGGCGTACTCTGGAATCGATACGCGATGACCATTGGCGGGCCCTTTGAGACCTGGATCAATACATTGACTACGTTAATCGAGGAACCCTACCTTAGCCCGACAGAATATCTTGAAGCCGCCTGCGACCATCTGGTCGAGAATGACTGGCTAAACGCGATTGAATGGAATTTCAAAAGTCAGAAAATCCAGACCGGCGACAGGATCGGCACCCGCCTGGAGCATCTACTGGCCGACGACTTGACCGTGGTGTTGTATTTCAAATCAAACCCGGGAGCGGCGCTAGAACAGCACACGATATTATTGATTCGCATGGCCTACCAGTTTTACCTGGCCAAGCTCAACCAGGAGAAAGTGCGCGCGCAGGAACACTTCGCGACGATCCATCATACCGGTGCCAGGCTGACGCATGATATAAAAAATATTCTGCAGTCTATCAAGGCCTCGCTCGGGATTCTGGACAGGGATAGTGACACCACAGAATCAGAAGCACTATTACAGGCAAATCTAAATCAAATCGGAACACGTCTCGAAAGCACGCTGCATAAACTCAAGGCGCCCGCGCTTAATACCCAAATTGTTCTGGTGGATTGCAAAAACTGGATCGAACGTATCAGCAAGCAACATCGATCGAATAAGATGCTGCAATTCCATAGCGACATCGAGAACAATATTAATTTACCGGTTGATTTGTTCGACAGCGTCATCGAAAATCTGCTCAATAACGCGCTGAAGAAACCATCGGCGAGTCAAATCGATGTGCGCCTGATGAGCAGCGAAAATATTGTCGTACTCTCGGTGTGTGACAATGGCGACGCGATTGAAGCAGAGATCGAGGAACACCTGTTTACGCAACCGATCTCCTCCGGCAGCGGCATGGGTATCGGACTTTACCAGTCAGCGATTATGGCACTTGCCTTTAACTACGAACTCGAGCTGAGCCAGAACGAAAGTGGCCGGGTTTGCTTTAATTTATACCAGCAACTGACGGACTGAGTCATCCGTCATCACCAGGGTAAAATGGCAGCCCAAAACACGCACTGCGACTATCCTGGATGCTAAAGATGGAGGTTTTTTATAAACCCGCTTACAGGGAAGAAAAATCCTGCTAAGGTAATTGCCCGGCATCGATCATTTTGGAAAAGAGTAAATTCGGTGATCCCCACTTGACGATATCGTCAAAGTCATCCGCAAAGCCGGTGGTCCTGCGCACAAATGTGGTTTCTCCTCCGCCTGCATCTTTAAGCCGGTATTGGTTACCGCTTGGCCCGAGACCCATGGCCAGGGTTGCATCATTGGTCAGATTAGCACCAAAATTTACCAGCTCGTCGCCAGCCGGGGGTGCATCGTTCCAGTTCTTGCCGTGCGAAATCAGCACAAAAGGCGCGCCCCCATAGGGCCCACCGGTAACCGGGGCATTGCCGAACACTTCCACTGCCGGCGCATCGCAAATATCGTCGAGAGTCGCATCGGCCCGATCGCAAATCACGTATCCCCCGTCGAGATCGGTGTAGTTATCGATATTCGAATCAACCAGACCAACGACCCGCATTTCACCACTTCTAACGAAGTCGGATCCGCCAGCGGCATTAAAATCATTATCGGTTACATAATACCGGTAAGGGTTACCCCAGGGATCCAGCATTAACGAATCTGCATTGGTTCGGCCAGTCAGGCCCAGTGTATTCAACGGCACGAAACCACCGAAATTGTTACAATCGGCCCCGCCACCACCGTCTTCATCGCCGGCGGTATTCGGGATTGCAGGACAGGGCAGGCGACCGTTTACCTGTGCAAATCCAACAATGGCCCCGATTATCTGGTCCATCTCCTGGTCTGCCTCACGATACTTTTTCAACTCCTGTTGTTTCGGCAACAGCGCCACGGTATACCCCAGTAATACACCAACAATCAGCAGTACAATTGCGATTTCGACGAGGGTAAAGCCTGATTCGGATGGTTTCATTACGCGCATGTTGTCGTTACCTGATTACCAAAACCTTGTCATTATTGGTCAGGGCCCAGGCATTGAATGTATCGTCGACATCATCATTTTCGGTGTCGAAAATATCATCGAGCTCGTCGGTGTAGCCCGCAGCCGCTGGAATTGGTATTGCATTATCGTCATCGTCAATCAGGTTGTGTTCGGATGCTATCGTCAACACCGCAATTTTATCATTGGCAATTCCACCGGCATTATTAACCGTCAGACAATTCGGGGGTACGCAGGCCGCAGCGGCTCCCGGTTGAAAACCGGCGGCATAGGCCAGCTGAATCGAGTCGTGCCAGTTATTGCCACTCAGGCTCGGGGTCAGCGCCGGGGCCAGTGCCCATCCCGGTAGTTCCGGATAATACCTGACTCCCAACAAATAATTGACATCGCCACTTAAAATATTATCCAGGCTATTGAGAAAATAATTGTCGAAAAAGTAGGTCACATTGATAGCATCGATCGTCGCCTCGGCATATTCAAAGAAAATATAGGCATGATCACCCGCGGTCGGATCCTGATAAGTCGGACCTGTTCCAGCATTATCTGTATGTGGCCTGGTAAAGGGCACACCTGCCGCCAGGGTGTTGGTATAAGTGACTCGCACTACTTGAGTTGCGACCTCATTGGGAACAATCGCAGAATTCGGAATCCCGGGAGCCGCGGCCGCCTGGTGGCAATCCTGTTCAGTACCGGTAACCACCGGCAGACACTCTTGCCAGCCATCCGGGCCAATTTCTTCGTCCCAATAATAACGCACTGCCCCTGCACCGTTCACGGCCGGGGTAATTGTCAGATCGCCATTTAACACATTGTTGAAAACTATCGACGCATTGGCGCTAATCACATCGGGAAACAGGCTTGGAACTTGAAAGCCGTTTATCGCCAGGTTAGTTCGCAGCTTTAAATCCGACGTGATCGCCTGGCTCGGTTGACCCGAAGGATCATTATCGAAGTAGTTTGCAAAGATCGAAGGCACACGTCCACGGCGGGTACCCACGTCGGCATCAAAGACGGCCAGGTTGGTCGTTATATAGTCGTCCAACCAGGGGTAGGCATCGACTCCAATATTGGCGTTATAGTCATTAATTGCTTTTTGGTAGGCTTGCAGAGTTGCCTGCTCGGCCATGGCAACTACTTCTTCCGCGGTTACCAGGATTACTTGATCATTGACGATGAGGGTGCCGGTTGCCAGATCATCGACCGGACCGAGTACGAACCCATCCACCGCATTCAAATTGGTGAAATCGGAATTATCCAGCGCACCGAACAAATCAAGATAATTGGCGGGATTGAGTTGTTGCGGCGCGGTAAGACGCAGCTGCGCGACCCCGCCTCTGTCGATAGCAGGGCCAGGCGCGATAATGACCGCGGCCACGCCCGCAACCGAACCATCGTATATTACCGATCCTGTCTGGTCATGAATGGTAATCGTACCGAGTGTGTCGGAATTGATTACATCCAGATCGGGATTGGCGAAATTTTGCGAAACCGCGTACCAGAGCCGCTCATTGCTGGCATCTCTGATATCGTAAAAATTCATGCCATTTGCATTCCACGGGAAACGCCCGACAACGGCATTGCCTGCAGCAATACAGTTAGCAACGGGATTGGGAGTACCCGCGCCTCCCGGGGCATCCGTATCGGGGCAGGGTAGTCTGCCTGGCCCCCGAATCGTGCCGTTAAATGCTAAAGCAGTTTCAGGGTAGCGGTAGGCGTACATCAACAGTGCCTGCTTGGCTTCCTTTAAGACGCGCTCATTGTGTAAAAAACGCTCATGATCCGCCGCCTTTTTAACACCCTGGGTGAAACCTGCAGTAACTGCACCGCCGATGCCCATCAGCAACAACACAAACATTAGCAGCATATAGCCGGACTGGTTCTTGCAGAGACTTCGATTCATACCTAATTTTGAACGGGTGTCAGATAAGTAACTTCTAGCATATCCCCGCTGGTCGCGTCGTATTGCTTGCCGTCTGGAGCGGTAATCCTGACTTTTATTTCATCGCCAACCATCACCTTGATTCTGCTGTCGTCCTCGAGTCGTTCGCCGTCTTCATAGGCCATGGCATTGATCCAGACGGTGTGCGGACCATCTTTCGAAATCGTTATTCCGGAAATCAGGTATTGCCGAGTCACTTCCTCTCGAGGCTGCAGCGGTGCCGGTTGCGTCTCTTCATCGACTTGTACTGGCCTCGTCGGGGTGTTGTCTTCAGACTTGTAACGATTCGAATTGATAACCTGACGTTCCTGGGGCGTGGTGAACAGCGTCGAAAGTCCCGCAGCTTGCAGCGGTTGGAAGGAAACCGCTGCACAGACTGCGATTGCCCCCCAGATAAACGAGGCTTTCAGTTTTTTCGGTTTACTTTGCATTAATTGTCATCCAGCGAAGTCTACATTTGGCTTGCAGGTTTGCCGATTTTGTATTTAGCGCTCCCGCTGAAAAACCGGGTCGCAACAGCGAGCAACTTTCGACCGTAAACAGATTTTTAATCCTTTGCCGCAGGCCTTCCAGCAGTGCAAATAAATCTTCTTCATGCAGCAAGCCAAGGGTTAAGTCCATCGTTGAACTCCTGACCGATACCCCTGTCCTTTCGACGAAACCGGGTCGCAGGAACCCTTCCTGGGGTTCGAGATTGTAAGCCAATCTAGGCAACCTGAGCGCCTGGTTAGTTGTCTCCAGGCTTTCGATCCAGCTCAAACGATGCTCCCTGCCGACCAATCCGGACTTCTTGTAATCGTTATAAAGAGCCCGATACTGTTCAATCAAAGCCAGGTCATTGACGAGTTTGCGATAATCGGCGTGCGTGGAACGCAGCGAAGACAGTGCCCGCTGGTATTTTACTTCCTGGGCTTGTTCATACTCGAAGCCTACTAACATGAGCCCGGTGGTAACGAGAATTGCAACAGCGAAAATAATCAATGGGCGCTTCAAGTAGTTCCAGTCGACTTTATTCATTCCAGTGTCACCTCGCGAACCAGTCGAAAACCAACCTCGGCCTTCAAAAGCCTCGTACCCCGGCCAACGCTTACATCCCCTTTTAACCGGTTATCAGATTCGATATCCAGCGGTCGTTTGGTGATTTCCACTGAATAATAATTTCCCGATTCGGACATCGCTTTGCCAAGGTCATCCACCGCGCTCAGTGCATAACGAAAATCACCATCAAAGTTGATAAACTCACCTTCAACGATCGCTATTTCAAAAAACCCTTTTTTCGGCGCCACCTTCGGTTTTTTATCTCTGGCGCTTCTTCTGACGCGCTTCTTTTGTGGATCGCCCCAGGTTACTTCCGTAGCAGCTTCGCTATCCGAAATATCGGACACAAACCAGTCAATACTTTTAATGCGAATGTCGGGGAAAATACTCACATCATTGCTGATTAAGACAAACATCTGTTCCGGATCCAACAGATATCTTTCTTTAAGACTTTCGACTGATCTCACAACGTTTTGCATTTTCCCAGTCGAGGTCGAGGCTTCGATGTTATTCTCGCTAAGCTGGTTGAACTTCGTCCTGTACTTTTGCTCCATCAACTGCGTCTGCGCGATTGTGTTGTTATATAGCCAGCCCTTCACCGCACCGGACATCGCCAATCCGATACCGATCATGATCAAGGCAAAACTTACAATCTTGAGCGCAAGCCCGGCTCTATGGTGCTGGAAATAGCTGCGTTCAGATGGCCTGGCATAATGATTGAGCACCATTTTTCTGCTGGCGAGGAAGCAGTAGAGTCCTGAACTGAAATCCTGCTCGTCCTGAACGTCGATTTTTTCGCGTTGTAGCAACTCGTTGATTTCATGAATCTTGAAATCGAAATAGCTTTCCTGTTCACAGCGTAGCTTCAGTTTTTCGAAATGTCGCTTGTTGGTAAGGATTTGAACTCCCACGGTTTCCGAACGTTCGACAATTCGCTGGCTAATCAGGTAACGTTGTGTTGATTCAATATCGCGTAGCATATCGGAGGCATAATCGCCCTGGTAAAAGCTCGCGATCGGCACCAGGCGACTCAGCACCAGCTTGCCATCGACGAAGACCGATTGGCGCAGGTTGCTGGGCACTTGCTGACTCACCAGGATTACCGTTCGGTGCTCCGACTTTAGTTCCTTGATGTAGTCCTGGGATAGCAGCGGCAAACTGATTATGCCCGACAGCGGCGTTCGTGTTTCGTCGATCACCTTGATCCAGGGCTCGAGCAGATACTGGTTGGTAAGACCGATCAACAGCAACTTTTCTTCCTTGCGGGTTTTCTTTTCCACCGATTGCGATATCGCAAACTTGTACTCCGAGGTCCGGAAATACTTGGTAAAGTTACGGCTCAGAATAGCCTGCCGGTCAGAACCTCGCAGTAACGGCACACTGACCTGGCGGAACTCTTCCTCGATCAGGTCAACCAGCATGCGTACCGATTCATTTTTAAACGAACGCAGGTAGGCGCTGAACAGGTCCAAACCCTGATCGTCGGGTTCGAAATAAACACTGCTCATCAGAGTACGGCCGGACCATTCCTGTGCGACCATTCTGTAACCTGTGAAATATAGAATTCTTTTCATAACCTATACGCTAAAAATCGATCGTACTAATCGTGTCATATATCGGGCCCATCACGGAAAGCGCAAGCCACAGAACAATGACACCGATGGTAGCCATCAACGCGGTCTGCAGAACCGGCTCCATCTTCTCGATGCTGTCGTTTATGTCACGATCGAAAAAGTAACTTACATTGTTTAAGGATCTATCCATTTGACCGCTAGTTTCGCCAACCCGCAGCATACGCACGACCAGTGGTGGGAAAATTCCGATGTTCTTAAACGCCTCGCTAATGCTGCTACCCTCCGAAATCTGTTGCCAGGCACGCTCAATCCCGTCCTCAATGACAGCATTATTGACCACATTCTTACTCAGATTAATGGCATCCAGCACCGTGATTCCGGAGGCAAACATCAGTGAAAAGTAACGCGTAAAGCGCGAAATTTTGATTTTTTCGTTGACTGGGCCGACTATCGGCAGTTTCAGCAACATTCCGTCGAGCTTGAAATGCGCCTCGCTGCTCGAATCGTAGAAATACTTAATGATAAAAAAGATCGCGAATGGCACGATAATGACAAGGTACCAATAATTAACCAGGAAACTCGATACCGCCATCAACGCCCTGGTTTCAATCGGTATCTCGCCACCCAGTCCTACAATCGCATCCATGATATCCGGTACCACGAAAATCATCAGGAACAGGATCACCGTCATCACCAGCGTACCGATCACCGCGGGGTAGGTCATTATCTTTTTGGCCTTCGAGAGTAACTCGTCCTGCCATTTCAGGGTTTCCGTGATGTCAACCAGCACTTCACTCATCTTGCCACTGCGCTCGCCGACGCGGATCAGACTGACAAACACGTTATCGAATATTTTCGGATACAATTCCAGGGCTTGCGAAAACGAATTACCGCCTTCGATTGCCTCGATCACACCGGTAATTACATCGCGAAAGGTCGGATTTTCTTCTCCATCTCGCAAATCTGTCAGTCCTTCGAGAATCGGCACTCCAGCACGAGTCAGTTGCTCCAGGTAAAACGCGAAGTTGATTAAATCCCTGCGGCCAATCTTGTTGCGGCCAAACAGATCTGAACCCGGGTCCTTTTGTTTGAATGTGACCAGGTCCAAATCCATTTTTTCGAGACGCACCTCGAGATCATTGCTATTACCCGCATCAAGGCTACCTGAAATGAATTTGCCTTCGGCATCGATGGCCTTGTATTTGAAAAGCGGCATGCCTAGTCCATCCGCTCGGTCATATCGGCCACGCGCGCGACTTCCTTGATCGAAGTAACACCCTCGATGACGTGGCGAACCCCGTCATCAGCGAGCGTGAAGAAACCTTGCTTGTAGGCTGCATCCTTAATTTCCTTGGTAGTCGCTCCATGCGCGAGCAAGTCATCCAGATCGGAATTCATTTTCAGTATTTCAAGTAAAGCCAGACGCCCCTTGTAACCCGTGTTATCACAGGTGGTGCAACCCTTGGCCTTATAAATCTTACCAGGTACTTGTCCCCGGTCATTGCTCAACATCCGCAGTTCATCCTCGTTCGGCTGGTACGCAACCTTGCAATACTTGCAAAGCTTGCGAACCAGGCGCTGGGCAACAACGCCAATGATATTACCCGCCATGATTTCCGGGATAATGCCAATATCCCGAAGCCTCGGAAGTGCGCCTATAGCGGAATTGGTGTGCAGCGTCGAATAGACCTGGTGACCGGTCATGGCTGCGCGAAAAGCCATTTCAGCCGTTTCCTCGTCACGCACCTCGCCGACCAGGATAACATCCGGGTCCTGGCGCATCAGTGACTTGATGCCATTCGCAAAATTCATCCCGGCGGCATCGTTAACCGAGGTCTGGCGAATTAACGGGAACGGATATTCCACCGGGTCTTCGAGCGTCATTACGTTGATTTGCTCGCTGCTCAGATGATTTAATAGCGAGTAAAGCGTCGTGGTCTTGCCGCTACCGGTGGGGCCGGTAACCAGGATGATTCCTTCGGGGCGTGACATCATGATCTTGAGCGTGCGCAGCGATTCGTCAGGCAATTCCAGTTTTTCTAATGGAATCACACCCTTCTCGCGATCAAGCACCCTGAGCACAATGTTTTCACCGTGAATAGTCGGTTGCGAGGCAACACGAAAGTCTATCTGCCGACCCACGATGGTACGCGAGATTCGTCCATCCTGAGGTGCCCGGGTTTCGGCTATGTTCATGTCCGCCATAACCTTGAGTCGTACCGCAATCGCCGACCAGTAAGTCTTGTGCAGGCTACGAATCTGGCGCAATACGCCATCGATACGGTAGCGAATACGCAGGAAGCTTTCTTCGGGTTCGAAGTGTAAATCCGATGCGCCGCGCTTGACCGCATCGGATAACATGACATCCACCAGGCGCACCAAGGGTTGACTGTACTCTTCGATATCACCCTGGTAGTTGGTATAGTCTGCTTCACCCGTTTCAATTTCCCGCAGAATTCCATCGATCGACAGCTCGTAACCGTAGAACTGGTCGATCCCATTGGAAATTTCGGCTTCACCCGCGAGCACCGGTATTAGTTCGATATGCTGACCAATCTGAATTCGAATTCGGTCCAGCGTAAAAAGATTGAAGGTATCCGACATTGCAATCGTCAGGGTGCTTCTAATCGGATCATAATTAAGCGGGATAATTTTGTGCTTACGCGCCGTATCCGAATTAATCATTTTTATCGCATCCGGATCGGGCACCACGCGCGATAAATCAACACTTTCTTGCTCCAGCGCCTCCCCGAGCGCTGATCGCATAATGGCTTCAGTAGCAAAGCCAAGATTAACCAGCAACTTACCCAGTGGCTCGTGAACCTTCTTCTGTTCGGTTAAGGCGATGTTCAACTGATCTTCGGTGATAACACCTTCATCGATCAGGATCTCGCCCAAACGCTTGGGCTTGTTTTCTGCGTTCATTTTTTTGCTAGTAACTCCAGTCGCTGATCGACGACGTCCCTGCTGAACGTCGCGGGTCCATTACCTAAATTGTCCAGCGCACGCCGGTAGTAAGTCATTGCACTACCGGTCTGGGAGATATGCTCCAGGCTAACGGCCAGGTTATAGGCATAGTTTGGATCTCCCGGATTGTTCTGTAGAGCCCTGAAGTAATATCCCTGCGCTTCCTGCCAGCGATTTTGCGATCCATAAACATTTGCCAGTGCAAAATTCAAATGCGGCGAACTGGGCTCATCACGTATCATCAGTTTTAGCTGTGACTCGGTTTCCCGAGGCGAATAATTAGCAACCGTTATTAACGAGGTCATCGCCAAAGAATCCTTGGGATTGGCCAACAACAAGGCCTGGTAGTCCTTGATCGCGGCGCTGCTGTCACCATATTGAACATTGATGGCAGCCCGCGCCAGCAGTGCGTTTCGATTACCGGGATCTTCGTCAAGCACCTGGTTATAGCGAGTCAATGCCAGGCTGTTATTCCCCGATTTATAGGCATCATAGGCTTCACGCAACAAGATATCTTTTTGCCTAACCTGGCTGCTCGATGAAATCTGGAGGTTCGAGGAAATGCTTTCAGGCTCTGACGCCTCAGCCTCGGACCCTGTGATAGTGGTGGCCTGGGTATCCGCTACCTGCGTAGTTTGAGTTTGCTCCACACTTACGATAGCGACCTCGGTCTCAGGCTCCATCGCTGTGGATTCGGATTCGACCGTCGCTTCGGTTGCCATAGATCCAACATCAACTTCCTCGATGTCGGCAGCACTCTCGGCATTTTCAATTAATTCGATTGTGCGATCATCTGCAGCGGGCTCGGCCCCGGCAAATAAATTCGTATCCTGCTCCTGGCCGGATTTGATCAGACCCGGCATCGGATCGCGCTGCAGCGGTCGTAAACTGGTATCGATTTTATTCGATTCGCTCTGAAACTCGAAAGCACCAAAGATGCCGATTCCAAGGAATATCACTACCATGATTCCTGCGTAAATCTTGAAGTTATGCAGGCGCTGCGCCGACGATTTGCTACGAAAAACTTTCTTCGCGTAGTCTGGCGTCATCACGGCATCGGATTCATTTTTCATGCCAGCGAATAGCTTCGATGCATCATCACTCGGAAGCTTCATCAAGGTGCGGTCATAGTTATCCGGGGCATAGGTATATGTCCCGGTGGAATCTGTGCGCGTGACAGTGGATTGGGTATCGACATTAGTACCAGTCGGGCTGGTAGAGCTGGTTTGCGTTGCCGACCGGGTTTCAGTTGCTTCGTCGGGAAGATTATGTTGCGTCGTGTCAAGCAGCGCGAGACCGTCGCTTTCGGCGTCGTCGCCCCTTATGGTTTCCGTCTGATCTTGCGGTAATTTTGGATCGGTCACCGAAGTACGCGCGGTAAAATTTGTGTCTTCCCGCTCAACCAGCAATAACGACGTGTCTTCCTTCGACTCGGTCGGGTCAAGCTCGGTCTTGCTCCGCGTGGGTTCTGAATCTTCCGCCTGGACAATTGTCTGGTGGGAAGTTTGATCGAGCTCGGTTTCATCACCACCGCTCTCAAACTGGGTGGGATCCACACGAGTTTGAAGCGAAGTTGGATCAGATTCGGTTTCATCTCCCACCGGTAATTCATCACCTTGCTCGATATGCGTCTGAACTTCAGTCTGATCATCACCAGCCGGGGTTTGCGACGGACGGTTGACCAGCTCCGGCTCACCCATAAAATCTGAAACGTCTCCCTCGGCAAAAACGATAGTTTCGTCTTCATCGGTTTGCATTTGCGTGCTTAAATCAGTGTGTTGCGTCTCGGTCGCGTCAGGGATTTCAATACTGGTATCATCAACACCGCGTTCGAAGTGGGTATCCTCAAGTTGGGTCTGCAGCGTGGAATCGTCAATTTGAGTCTCATCCTCTGGCTCGCGCTGGGAACTTTGTAGAATATTATCCGGATCTTCCAGCTCGGAAATATCTTCCGGTGCCGAGACCACGATGGTTTCGTCAGACGTTTCCGCTTGCGGAATATCTTCCCTGCTCTTTTCCGCCTTTTGCTCGGCGGCTTTCTTGAGCGCGTCTAACAGTAAACTCATCAGATATCTCTATTCTGCAGTCCCGAATATCTCGGGTTTCAAATATTTCTTAAAATCACTCAGGTTGGTGTCGATGTTGGCATTGTCCAAAATCCGGGGCCGTAGAAAAATGACCAGCTCGGTTTTATTGAACTCACGTGTTTTCGTGCCGAACAATACCCCAAACCCCCTGGCATCATGGAGCCCTGGTAAGCCAGCATCGTTTTTACTGGCGGTATCCTCCATCAATCCACCGATAACCGCGGTATTACCACTTGCTACCCTGAGCACGGACTCCATTTCACGCACCTGGATTTCAGGTATCTCGGATGTGACACCGGCATCCGCAAGCTCGGGATTGGGGTCATTTACAAATCTCAGTATCCGGGTGATGGTAGGACGTATATTGAGAATGACCTCATCACCGGCAGTTATGAACGGTGTTACGTTCATAACGAATCCAACCGGCACTGTTTTCACGTTCGTATTGACAACCGCATCTGTGGCCACTCCATCGGAGACTACGGCTGGTTCAACATCAATTTCGAAATAGACCGTGTTATCAGCAACTTTCAATATCGAAGTCTGATTATTCAGGGCCATGATTTTCGGGCTCGACATAACCGACACGTCCCCAAATTGATCGAGCGCTCTTATCGCGCCGGTAATCGTCCTGTCTGAATTGGTATTAAGGTAGCTAGCTTCGACAACAGGCCCTGCCGGGAGTCCTGGTAGTGTCGTAGTATTGCCAAGCAACTCCTGTCCCACGCTCCAGCCATCGCCCACGGCGACTCGCGACCAGTCAACACCGGCCTGAAAATCATCGTTCAGGGTTACTTCGACTACCGTGGCTTCAATTAACACCTGCCGACGCGCACTCCCCATCACAGAGTCAACGAAGCGCTGAATATTTTCGTGCGCCGAGGAGGTTGTCATTACTGAAATGGTTCCGGATTCCCGATTGGAAATTACCGTACCCTGGAACTCACCGGAACTGGCCAGTAACTCCATATTAGCTTCCAGTGATTGCCAGAAATCGTTATTCGATTCGTTAGTTACCGAAGTCGACGAATCACCACTGCTGCCGCCTCCTTCGCTCTCGTCATCTCCTCCCAAAGCCGTTTCGATACCGACGGTGGAAGTGGTTGCTCTTGACATATTGAGATAGTCAATCTGGTATTGGCGAATGAAAGGCCGATCCCTTTCGATAACAAGGTTGGGGCCATCGAGATAATAACGCAGCTGCACCTGGCGCGAGACACGCTTTAATATCTGGGGCAGCGTCTGGTCAATCGCATTGATACTGACACGACCATCGATCGCAGGATCGATATCCAGGTTCAACCTCGCATCGCGCGCCAAAGCGAACAACAATTCATTTGCCGGCAAATCCGTCGCAACCACGGTAAAAGTTTGCATGGGTTCCACGGGTTCGGGTGCCGCAATTATTGGCACCTGCTCGACCACCGGGGGAATCCCGGAATCGGCTTGCTCGGCTGCCGGGGGTGGTGTGTCAACATGACCTTCCGTAACGGTCAACCGTTCATCCCTGTCTTCCATCAGGCTTGCACAGGCTGACAGGTTGATAAGCGCAATTAACAATACTATTTTTTTCATCATGTTATTCCAGTTAATATCCGACTGCTATAGCAAAGCCTTCTGCATTCGATATACCGAATGCAGGTAAGGTGAATTTGCTTTTACCGACTCGGGCAGAAGCTCCAGTTGATTCCTGCCATTCGATAGAGAATTAAATTCACTGTAGAAAACCCGATAAATACTCCTTGTATCAGTATTTACTTCATATAAATAAGTTTCCGATAAATCCAGCGGCCATTCATTACGCAGATAATAGACCAGTTCTCGCGCAGCGGATTTACTGCGCATCAAAACCTGGATCGACACATTGTCCCGGTTTGCATTACTGAGCCAGTTACGACTCTCTTGTAACTTTGCATTTAGCCACTGATTGTAATCCGCGGTCAAGCCCAGATCATTGCTACTCCCGGTCTCGAGCGCGTCAGTTGAAGCGGCCTGGTCGAGCGCACTCTGCAGGACTTCATCTTCAGCCAACTGCGCGGGCGCAGATTCAAGCGGTGACTTCTCTGTTACCTGGTATGTGGTTTCATTGACAGGAACTATCACTTCTTCAACCTGCTTCTCTAAAGCTTCGAATTCCTGCTTTTCTGAGGTTACCTTGACAGCAACTACAGCTTCTTCAGCCTGCGTTTCCAAAGCTTCGGATTCCTCCTCCAAGGCCGCTAACTCTTGCTTCAGTGAAGCCGGAATTTGTATCTCCTCTGCTACCGTTTCAGGCTGCACCGGGGCCGGGCTCATTTCCGATTCCGAATTAGCCATAACCGGCACTTTATTATCTCCAGTTTCCAATGCCTGCGGCGTAATATCTGTGATCGGATTGACATTTTTCACAGCATTTTCATGTTTTGGCGCCAAATCCGAAGTCTGGAAAAGGGTCCAGAGGTCCGCGACCTTTACCGACATCCATTGTGATCGAGTTTCGTATAGTGCGAATGCCAGGGCTATTATGAGTAATATGCCAAGCCACCACAAAGCGCGTGATTTGCGCGGCGCTTTCTGGTTAAAGGCGCTATCGTTTACGGCGGCGGTTACGTGCTTGGCGCTGAGGTTGTGAGTACCTTCTGCAAACGCGGAAAGCAGAATTTTATCGGCGATGATATTGATGCGGCGCAGCAGCCCATCCGAGTGCATTTCCACTTTCTTCGCGACCGTGGGGTTGATTAATTCCGGCCCGGTGTAACCCACTTCACGCATTCGAAAGTTTAAATATGTATGAATTTCATCCTGGGTCAAAGGCTCAAGATCAAAATTGTGGGTTATGCGTTCGCGTAACTGGCGGATAGACTGTTGTGACAGGTTCTGATCCAGCTCGGGTTGCCCGAACAGAACGATTTGTAACAATTTATTCTGGTCTGTCTCAAGATTTGATAGTAATCGAATCTCCTCAAGGGTATCTAGCGGCATACCCTGCGCTTCTTCGATAAATAAAACGACCTGCTTGTTTTCCATATGTCGCTGCAACAGGTAGTCCTGCAACAAATGCATGACCTCATGTTTGGAAGCATCCTTGGTAACCGGCAGCGACAACTCGTGCGCGATCACGAACAGGATGTCCTCCGATGATACACTCGGATTGGCGATATAGACGATTTCGACCGAATCTGGCAGTTTTATCTGCAACATGCGGCACAGCATGGTCTTGCCGCTGCCAACTTCTCCGACTACCTTAATGATGCCTTCGCCACGGTGGATGGCGTAAACCAGCGCAGCGAGAATATCGCCACGCTTGCCCCCTTCGTAAAACAGGCTGGTGTCCGGAGTGATTTTGAATGGGGGTCGCTTAAGGCCGAAATAATCTTCGTACATGATTTATTCCTTGACCTCTAGCCGGTCCATGCGGCCATACAAAGTAGTGCGGTTGATGCCAAGCATTTCAGC
>JARFPR010000029.1 GCA_029288195.1 Gammaproteobacteria bacterium
CGGCGAGGTTGCGGCTTGACGCGGCATCACCGATGCGAAACAGCGAATACCCCGTTCCCTGTTCAAGACCCGGTTGCGGTTTTCCGGTGGTCAGTGTGTCCAGATCGATCACGCCCAGGTTGCTGGCACCGTCTTGCAGGCTGTTAAATAAATCGGCGAACGGCAATGTACCACGCTCAACGATAACCTGGTCGGCATGCAGTGTGCGTATTTCTCCCGTCAATTCGCTACGAAACATTGCGTCGAGCCCGGAATCTCCTCGACTCAATTCAACCAGTTCGTATTCGGCGAGCGGGATGAGGTTGCGACGCGCTAGTTCACGACGCCAGATGACGCGTTCCCCGTAGCCAAGCTCGGCGACCGGCATTTCGTCGAGAGTAACGAGCTGCACCCGACTACCCGCGTCGCAACAGAATTCGGCAGCGGTTGCGGCGGGGTGACGGCCGGTACCATCGTATACGATGACGCTCGCAGCCGGTTTTACTGCGCGAGACAGAACATCCCAGACCGGCGTGCAAAGCTCCGCCCCCGGCAACCAGTCCAGGTCCGGCAGTCCACCGGTCGCATCGATTACGACATCGGGGCCTTCCGCGAGCACGTCTTCTGCCTCGACCAGGGTGTTGTATTGAACCTCGACGCCCAGGCGCTCGAGCTCGGCCACACGCCAGTCGATAATGCCAACCACATCCCGACGCCAGCTCGCTGCGGCAGCCAACCGCATCTGCCCTCCGGGCTGGTCGGTAGCCTCGAACAACTTGATCCGGTGACCGCGCTCGGCAAGAATCCGCGCCGCCTCGAGGCCAGCGGGCCCCGCGCCGACGACCACCGCCCGCAGCACTGTACTAGTGCTGCGCTCGATACGCTGAGGCCAGTGCAATTCGCGCCCGCTCGCCGGGTTATGCACGCAGGTCGGGCGATTGTCCCCCATGCAGTGGGTGGCCCCGACGCAGGGGCGGATGCGATCCTCCTTACCTTGCTCGAGCTTGACGACGATGTCCGGATCCGCGATGTGCGCGCGTGTCATCGCAACCATGTCGAGCAGGCCGTCACGGATCGCGTGACGCGCAGTCGCGAGATCGGTGATGCGTGCCGCATGAAACACTGGCAGCCGGACTTCGGCGCGAAAGCGTCCCGCGGATTCCAGCCAGGGCGCGATCGGCGATTCCATTCCCGGCATGCATTCGGTCACCATGCGATGCATCGTGTCGAGGCGTCCGTAGTTGGCGTTGAAGAAATCGATTAGACCCGAATCCTGGAAGATTTGCGCCATCTCGACGCATTCATCGAATCCGAGTCCCGCGGCGTCCGCTTCGTCGATCAGGAAACGCATGCCGACGATAAACTCGGCACCGACTCGACGACGTATCTCCTCGTGTACCAAGAGCCCAAAACGGCAGCGGTTTTCGATCGAGCCGCCATACTCATCGTCGCGCTGGTTCGTCATCGGCGACAGAAATTGGCCGATCAGATGGCCTCCGACCATGGTTTCGATTCCATCCAGACCGCCCTGCTGCGCACGCAGCGCCGAAGCGCCAAAGGCTTTAACCACCCGCTTGATATCCTGATGGTCCATTTCGCGCGGGAAAGCACGGTGCAAGGTCTCGCGCACCGGAGACGGACCGAGCGCGGGTAGCCAGAATTGCGAATTGGTTTCCGCGCGTCGGCCAAGGTGGGTAAGCTGCATCATTATGGCCGCGCCGGCGGCATGAATCCGCTCCGAGAATGCCTCGAGATAGGGGATGATGCGATCACCGGACATGTCAAGCTGACCGCTGGCCCAGGTCGAATCGGGCGCAACGAAGGCGGAACCGCCGAACATGGTCAGGGCAAGCCCGCCGCGAGCCTTGGCTTCGTGGTAAGCCTGGTATGCCTCGCCGGGCATCGCGTCCCGGTCCTCTAGCCCGCAAGCGTGGCTGGTCGACATGATCCGGTTGCGCAAGATCAGATGCTTGAGTTGAAACGGTTGCAACAAGAGGTCGCTGGTTTGATGGGTAATTTTCTAGTTCCTCAGCTTTTTCAGGATTCGTTGTGCTTTAAAGGCTCATGTGTGCAGAAGGTAAAAGCAAGCTGAAAATATTGCAACGCAAAAAAAACCCGCTGGTTTTCCATAACGGGTTTTTATTTTTAAACCTAATCCCGAAGCGGCTCTCCGACATTCGGAAATGACATCAGCCTAGAGTGCGGCGTCCAGTTGCGGAACGGCCTCGAACAGGTCCGCGACGAGACCGTAATCGGCCACCTGGAAGATCGGTGCTTCGCTGTCGTTGTTGATGGCGACGATAACCTTGCTTTCCTTCATTCCCGCAAGGTGCTGGATCGCACCGGAGATACCGACCGCGATGTACAGATCCGGCGCGATGACCTTGCCGGTCTGACCAACCTGGAGTTCGTTGGGCACAAAGCCGGAGTCCACTGCGGCGCGCGACGCGCCAACCGCGGCGCCGAGCTTTTCGGCTACCGAGTGCAACATGCTGAAATTATCACCAGACTGCATGCCGCGACCGCCGGAGACGACGATCTTGGCCGAGGTCAGGTCGACCTGGTCGTTGTCGGAAACCGCCTGTGATACCCAACTCGACAGACCAGTATCGGTACCGCCACTGATTGCTTCGACGCTCGCGGAACCACCTTCGGCTGCCGCGGCTTCGAACTTGATGGTGCGCACGGTGATCATCTTGATCGAATCCGAAGACTGTACCGTAGCCAGCGCGTTACCTGCGTAGATCGGGCGCACGAAGGTGTCGGCTGATTTGACTTCGACGATCTCTGAAATCTGCGCCTTGTCGAGCAGTGCCGATGCATGGGGCATGACGTTCTTGCCGAACGTAGTGGCCGAGGCCAGCACGTGACTGTAACCCGCGGCGACTTCGACGATCAGCGTCGCCAGGTTTTCCGCGAGGTGATGACCGAACTTCGCATCATCGGCAACTTTTACAGAACTGACGCCAGCAATTTTGGCGGCTGCTTCGGCGACCGCGCCACAGTTTTCGCCTGCGACCAGCAGGTCGATGTCACCACCAATCTGTTGCGCAGCAGTCACCGCATGCAGGGTTGCCGCAGCGACTTCGTTATTGTCGTGTTCGACGATTACAAGATTTGCCATGACTAAATCACCTTCGCTTCGTTGCGCAGTTTTTCGACCAGTTCACTGACGCTGTTTACAATTACGCCGGCGGCACGGCCTTCCGGTTCTTCGACTTTCAGAGTGGTCAGGCGATTCGCGGTATCAAGCCCCAGGCTGTCGAGCTCGATTTTATCCATCGGCTTGCGCTTGGCTTTCATGACGTCGGGTAGCTTGACGTAACGCGGCTCGTTGAGGCGCAGGTCTGCACTCATGACAGCCGGCATCTTCACCTCGATAGTCTCGAGACCGGCGTCTACTTCACGGATTACGGTCGCCTTATCACCGTCGATCTTGATTTCCGAGCAGTAGGTCGCCTGTGACCAGCCAAGCAGCGCCGACAGCATTTGTGCGGTCTGGTTGGAGTCGTCGTCGATGGCCTGCTTGCCCGCGAGCACAAGGCCGACGCCTTCCTGCTCGGCGACCTGCTTCAGCACCTTGGCGATGGCGAGCGGCTCAAGCGTTTCCTCGGTTACCACCTGGATCGCACGATCGGCGCCCATGGCGAGACCGTGACGCAGGGTTTCCTCGGTTTTACCACCACCGACCGAGGCCACGATGATTTCCTCGCCAATGCCGGCTTCGCGCAGACGCAGCGCTTCTTCGAGGGCATTTTCACAAAAGGGATTCATGGTCATCTTGGCATTCGCCAGGTCGACACCCGATTCATCCGCCTTGACACGTGCCTTGACCTGGGGGTCGAGCACGCGTTTCACACATACCAGTATTTTCATTACGCTCGCAGCTTTCCTTTCTGGTGATCGCAGGGGAATTCCTCGATCACAGTCGATTTACAGCGACGAATACTATCACAGCCTTGCCCGGTGTAAGATTTATGCGCGACTGAAGATTATCTATTTGCGCCAACCCGGCAGGACAACAGATTCAAATTGTACTTTGCGCCAGGCGACGACATTCTCCGGGGGATTGCTGGTAGTACTGGCTAAACAGGCGCGAAAACGAAGACAACGAGTTAAAGCCGGTGCGAATGGCGATTTCCTGCAACTTGAGCCGAGTGTCGACCACCATGCGTCGCGCGGTTTGCAACCTCAGACGACGATAGTAGGCAGCCGGGGAAAGATTCAGGGTCTGTCTGAACAGGTATTCGAGCATACGCACCGATAAATCAATCTGCTGTGCCACCTGGGTTATCGTCAGGGTGTCATCGATATGCTGTTCCATCAGGTGTATCGCCGCGGCGACCCGGGGCTCGTTATTTTCCAGCATGCCGAGTGATACCAGTGGCTGGGTATCGGTGGCGCTATGCACGCCGTCATAAATGTAGGCGCTGGAAACTTCGATCGCGAGTGGGTAACCGTAGCGCTTGCGGATCAGGTAAAGCATGAAGTCGAAGGTTGGCGAGGCGCCACCGGTGGTAAAAACCGAGCCATCGATAACGAAACGATCCGCTTTCAAATTGACCGCGGGAAAGCGAGTGCCAAATTCCTCCAGGTCTTCCCAGTGAGTGGTTGCGGATTTACGCTCCAGTAAGCCGCTGCGTGCCAGGATCCAGCTGCCGGCCTCGATGCCACCAACCATGGAGAAATTTCGAGCCACCCGCTTGATCATCCTTAAATGGGCAGGTCCCGCGTGTTGCTGTTGATGAAAACTGGCAATAACGATCAGCACGTCCCCGTGCGAATCTTCATCAAGCGTGGCGTCGGGCTCGATCGATATATCGCAGGTCAGGCGCGCCGGTTTACCGTTCAGGGTGATGATTTTCCATTCGAATAGATGATTGCTTGCGATACGGTTTGCGGCACGCATGGTGTCGAGCGCCGATGCCAGCGACATCATCGATGAGTCGGGCAATACAAGCAGCGTTACCCTGAGTTTTTGAGCGCTGGGTTTGAAGATACTCATTGCGTAAATTGTCAAATATTTTGCGTATTAATGCAATCACAGTCCGACAATCCATGACAAGATGACAGGTTCTATTAATGGAGGTGTGCCATGCCTTTAAGCGCCAATCTGAATCCTTTCATAACCTGTGCTGTCACCGGTTCCGGCAGTTCCCAGGATCGTTCTCCCCACGTACCGCGCTCGCCCGAACAAATCGCCAGCAGCGCGATCGATGCCGCGAAGGCCGGCGCCGCCGTTGTCCATTGCCACGTGCGCGAACCTGAAACCGGCAAACCCAGTCGTCGGGTAGAACTCTACCGTGAGGTTATCGATCGTATCCGTGATTCTGAAACCGATGTCGTGGTCAACTTCACGGCCGGCATGGGCGGTGACCTGGTGTTTGGCGATCCGGAGAATCCGCTACCCCTGAACGAGGCTGGAACCGATATGGCGGGCGCTACTGAACGTGTTGCGCACGTCGCCGAATGCCTGCCTGAAATCTGTACCCTCGACTGCGGCACGATGAACTTCGCCGAGGCCGACTACGTCATGACCAATACACCCGGCATGCTACGCGCGATGGGCCAAATGATGACCGATCTCGGCGTGCGTCCCGAAATCGAAGTCTTCGAAACCGGCCACCTGTGGTTTGCCAGGCAGCTGGTCGAAGAAGGCATCATCCAGGACCCGGTCATGATCCAAATGTGTATGGGTATTCCCTGGGGCGCTCCGGATGACCTGAACACCTTCATGTCGATGGTCAATAACACCCCGCACAACTGGACCTTCTCGGCGTTTTCAATCGGCCGCCACGAAATGCCCTATGCCGCCGCGGCAGTACTTGCCGGCGGTAACGTGCGCGTCGGCCTCGAGGACAACCTGTGGCTCAGAAAAGGCGAGCTCGCGACTAACGCACAGCTTGTTGAAATGGCGGCAACCATTGTTACCAACATGGGCGCAACCCTGATGACCCCGGCCGAGGTGCGCGAAAAAATGCAACTGCAAAAACGTCCCCCGGTTTCAAAGTAGTGGAGTAATAACATGTTTGAAGTAAAAACAGCCGCCATCATCGGCGGCGGCGTTATCGGTGGCGGCTGGAGCGCACGCCTGATCGAAAACGGTATCGATGTGCGTGTCTTCGATCCTGCAGCCGACGCCGAAACCAGGCTAAATGCGGTGCTCAGCAATGCCGAGCAAGCGTTTGCCGACCTGAGCGGCATTCGTTCCACTAACAAGGGTAGTATCAGCTGGCATGCCACCGCGGCAGAGGCGGCCGACGGGGCGCAACTGATCATCGAATCGGTGCCCGAACGCCCTGACATCAAGCGCGCGGTTTACGCTGAAATCGAAACCACGGCGGCGAGCGACGCGGTCATCACCTCGTCGACCTCGGGCATCATGCCAACTGAACTGCAGGCTGAAATGACGCATCCCGAGCGCCTGATGGTTGCCCATCCATTCAACCCGGTATACCTGCTGCCGCTGGTAGAGCTCGTGGCCGGTGAGAAAACTGATTCGAAATATATCGAATGGGGCAAACACTTCTTCGCCGCCATTGGCATGCATCCGCTGCACTGTCGCGTTGAAATCGAGGGTTTTCTGTCGGATCGCCTGCAGGAAGCACTGTGGCGCGAAGCACTTTGGTTACTGCACGACAAGGTCGCGACCGCCGAGGAAATTGACGCCGCCATCGCTTACGGCCCAGGCCTGCGCTGGGCGCAGATGGGTACCATGCAGACTTTCCACCTGGCTGGTGGCGAAGGTGGCATGCGCGCGATGCTGGCGATGTTCGGTCCCTGCCTGAAGTGGCCCTGGACCAAACTCATGGACGTACCCGAACTGACCGATGAGTTTGTCAATGAGGTCGGAGATCAATGCGAACAGCAGGCCGGTGGCCTGACCCCGCGTGATCTGGAACGCGTGCGCGATAGCAACCTGATCGCCATTCTGCAGGCGCTCAAGGGCAACAACTGGGGTGCGGGCAAAACACTGGCACGCTACGAGCACCAACTGCTGGAAGCCGCTAATGACGAATAAATTTGGAGAATAACATGCATTTCGGACTCAGTTTTGAACAGGAAATGATCGTCGATACGGTTAGAAGCTTCGTCGAAAACGAAATTTATCCCCACGAAGCCGAAGTCGAGCGCAGCGGCGAGGTACCAATTGAAATCGGCCATGAAATTCGGGACAAATGTATCGAAGCGGGCTACTTCGCCGCCAATATCTCCGAGGAATTTGGTGGCGGTGGTCTAAGCCATCTTGACTTCACCCTGCTCGAACGTGAACTCGGCCGCGCCTCCAACGGGCTGGCGGTATTCTTCGGGCGCCCTTCCGGTATTTTGCAGGCCTGCACCGAAGAGCAGCGCGAAAAATACCTGGTCCCAGCGGTTAAAGGTGAGAAATTTGATGCGCTTGCCATGACCGAACCCGGCGCAGGCTCGGATGTTCGCGGCATGAAATGCAGTGCAAAGCAGGATGGCAGTGACTGGGTTGTGAATGGCAGCAAGCATTTTATCAGCCATGCCGATATTGCTGACTTCGTCATCGTTTTTATCGCCACCGGAGAAGAAGAAACACCGCGTGGTATCAAGAAAAAAATTACCTGCTTCCTGGTAGACCGCGGCACACCGGGATTCGAAATCAGGCCGGGATATAACTCGGTCAGCCATCGCGGCTACAAGAACTGTATCCTGAATTTCGATAATTGCCGTTTGCCCGAAGGTCAGATCCTGGGTGAATTGCACGGTGGTTTCGACGTTATGAACGAATGGTTGTACGCGACCCGCTTAACCGTCGCCGCAACCAGTGTCGGACGTGCTCGACGCGCCTTCGAATATGCCCTGCCCTACGCGGTCGAGCGCAAACAGTTCGGTCAGCAAATCGGCAAGTTCCAGGGCGTGTCTTTCAAACTCGCCGACATGATCACTGAGATTGACGCAGCCGATTGGCTTACGCTGTCTGCCGCCTGGCGTCTCGACGAGGGACTCGATGCCAATCGCGAAATCGCGAGCGCCAAGGTGTTCGCCACCGAAATGCTGGCGCGCGTAACCGATGAGGCGATCCAGATCTTCGGCGGCATGGGCCTGATGGATGAACTACCACTGGAACGATTCTGGCGCGATGCGCGTGTCGAACGCATCTGGGATGGCACCTCCGAAATCCAGCGCCATATCATTTCGCGCGAATTGCTGCGCCCGCTGGGGGGCTGATGTCTGTCCTGGAACGACTGCTGCAACCCGGGTCGATCGCCGCGATCGGCGGCCTGCAAGCGAGCCGCGTGGTCGAACAATGCCAACTGATGGGCTACCAGGGCGAGATCTGGCCGGTACATCCCGAGAAAACCCAGGTGCGCGGAATCCCCGCGTTCAGGCGCGTCGAGGACCTGCCCGGTGTGCCCGATGCTGCCTTTGTCGGGGTTAATCGTCACGCTAGCGTCGATGTGGTCAGGGCGTTGCGGGAACGCGGCTGCGGAGGCGCGGTATGCTATGCCTCGGGCTTTCGCGAAGCCGATAAGACCGGGGGTGAGTTGCAGGCCGCATTGATCGAGGCAGCGGGCGAGATGCCGATTCTCGGCCCGAACTGTTACGGCTTTATCAATTATGCCGACGGCGCGCTGTTGTGGCCCGATCAGCAGGGCGGCAAGCGTCTAAAAGCCGACAGCACCGGGGTTGCGATCATCGCCCAGTCATCCAACATCGCGATTAACTTCACCATGCAAAAGCGTGGGCTGCCACTGACCTACGTTGTTACGGTTGGCAACCAGGCGGTGGTCGGCATATCAGAGCTGGCACTGTCGCTGCTCGAAGATCCTCGCGTTACCGCGCTCGGCATGTACGTCGAAGGTTTCGATTCAATTGTAGCGATGGAAAAACTGGCACAAAAATCGCGCGCGTTAAACAAGCCGATCGTCGTGTTCAAGGTCGGCAAGAGCGAACAGTCGCAGGCCGCCGCAATGTCGCACACTGCATCGCTGGTGGGTTCGCACGAGGTGACGAGCGAATTTTTACGCCGTAACGGATTCGGCCAGGCCGAATCGATTCCGGTGTTCCTTGAGTCGTTGAAGCTGCTGCATCAGCACGGTCCGCTCGATGGCTACCGGGTATCATCGATGAGCTGCTCCGGTGGTGAGGCCAGCATCATTGCCGACTCCGCAGCGCGGCACAAGGTTTATTTCCCCGACCTCGAAGACTCTCAAAAGGCACCGATCGAAGACGCGCTTGGCCCCCTGGTTACGGTTGCCAACCCTCTCGACTACCAGACCTACAGTTGGGGTAACCGGGAAGTGATGGAGGCTACCTACCGCGGGATGACGGCACTGGACTTCGATATGAATTACCTGATCCTCGATTTTCCACATCATGCGCGCTGTGAAGACTGGGAGTGGCACATTGCGGTCGATGCTTTCGAATCGGCACTCAAGCATAACCGGGCCAAGGGCGCGTTCGTCGTCGGTATGCCGGAGAATATCCCTGAGGAATATACCGAGAATTTCAGTCAGCGCGGCATTGTCAGTTTTTACGGCATCGACGAGGCGCTGCAGGCCACAGAAATCGCCGCCGATATCGGTACCGCCTGGAAGCAGGAACCGCCTGAACCAGTATTGCAGCTTGCCCCAACTAACGGTGCCCGAATAACTCTCGATGAGGCGAGTGCGAAGCAGCATTTAAGCAAAGCGGACGTGCCGATCCCGGAAGGTAGCTGCGCCGATTCAACTGAGGCCGCGTTGAAGCTTGCACCGAGCCTGGGTTATCCGCTGGTAATGAAAGCGCTCGGCATCGCCCATAAAACCGAACATAACGCGGTACGACTGAACCTGGTTAACGAGGCGGACGTCAGTCAATCGGCCAGCGAATTATTCAAACTCAGCGACCAGCTTTACCTGGAAACCATGAAACCGGCCGTGGCCGAATTGATTGTCGGGGTAACTCGCGATCCCCAGTATGGCCAGGTTTTGACCATCGGCAGCGGCGGCATCCTGGTTGAAATCCTGAAGGATAGTAAAACGCTTATCATCCCGGCGCGACGCGATGAAATCGAAGCTACAGTCGCGGGCCTTAAATCCGCATCGTTGCTCGAGGGCTATCGTGGCAAGCCCGCGGCTGACATCGAAGCTACCGTCGATGCCATTGTTGCAATCCAGCAATACGCGATCTCGAATTCGGGTTCACTGATCGAACTTGACGTTAATCCATTACTGATCGGCGCGCAGGGAGAAGGCGTTTTCGCGGCCGATGCACTTATCGTTCTAGAGGAGCAGAAATAAATGTCTGATGTAATCACTACCCGCAGAGAAGGCGGGGTTCTCGAGGTCACGCTGGATCGACCCAAGGCCAATGCTATCGATCTCCATACCAGCCGACTGATGGGTGAGACCTTCAGGGAATTTCGTGATGATCCCGAGTTGCGGGTTGCCATCGTCCAGACCGCGGGCGATAAATTCTTTTGCGCCGGTTGGGATTTAAAGGCCGCCGCGGACGGCGACGCGGTTGACGGCGACTACGGCGTTGGCGGATTTGCGGGACTGCAGGAATTGCGCGGTCTTAATAAACCCGTCATTGCCGCGGTCAACGGTATGGCGGTCGGCGGTGGCTTTGAACTCATGTTGTCGGCGGACCTGATTTACGCCTCCGAACATTCGAGTTTCGCGCTACCCGAGATCAAGGCCGGCACCCTGGCTGATGCCGCGACGATTAAACTACCGAAGCGCATTCCCTACCACGTGGCCATGGAAATGCTCTATCGCGGTCGCTGGATGGATAGCGCCGAGGCCTTGCGCTGGGGTCTGGTAAACGAGGTTCTGCCAACGGACGAGCTAATGGACCGGGTCTGGGAGGTTGCGTTCGAACTGGCCGCCGGACCACCGCTGGTGTTTGCATCGATCAAGGAAGTCGCGCGTGAAGCCGAGGCGATGAAGTTCCAGGATACGATGAACCGGATTACCAAGCGCCAGCTTGAGACGGTCGATATCCTGTACGGCAGCGAAGACGGCATGGAAGGCTTCAAGGCGTTCGCCGAAAAACGCGATCCAGTGTGGAAAGGAAAATGACACAAGGTATAAACCGTCATTGCGGCCTCGAGCCGCAATCTATTATGATGTATCAGAAAATTTCTAAACTTCGATTTTAATGGATCCCGGGTCAAGCCCGGGATGACGATGTCTGTATTACCGGGGTAACAACGCCGAAAATGAACGAAGCTCAACCCCTGTGGACACCCAGCCAGGCCAGCATCGACGCTGCTAACATGACGCGCTTTATAGCGCAGGTGAATCAGCGCCACGACCTTTCGCTCAACGACTACGACGCGCTTTACCAATGGTCGACTGATCAAAAGGAGACCTTCTGGTCGGAGATCTGGGATTTCTGCGAAATCATCGGAGACAAGGGTGAACGCATCCTGATCGATGGCGAAGATATCGAAAAAGCGCAATGGTTTCCCGACGCAACACTCAATTTTGCCGAAAACCTGTTGCGCAAAAAGAATGACGAAATCGCGATTTACTTTCGTGCCGAAGACCAGGTCGACTACTCGCTGACTTACCGTGAACTTTACGACCAGGTCGCAAGCGTTGCCGACTGGCTTAAATCGAACGGACTTAAAGCCGGTGATCGCGTCGCTGCCTACCTGCCCAATATGCCCGAGGCCGTGGTCGCGATGCTCGCAACTACCAGTCTCGGTGGCGTGTGGACATCGACTTCACCCGACTTCGGCGAAGACAGCGTCGTCGACCGCTTCGGCCAGACAGAACCCAGGTTTCTGTTCACCGTGGACGGATACTTTTATAACGGTAAACGCCACGATATCAATAACAAGGTTAAAAGCATCTGTGCGCAATTGCCTAGCCTTGAACAGGTGGTCCAGATCAACCTTGCCGGATTTGGCAACCAGGTCGGGGCTGTCAACTGGAGCGACATCATCGCCAATCCTGTCACAGAAATAGAATTCGTAGCGCGCAATTTTAATGATCCGCTGTACGTACTCTATTCCTCGGGTACGACCGGTAAGCCCAAGTGCATCACCCATGGGGTGGGCGGCACGCTGATCCAGCATTTAAAGGAGCAGATGCTGCATTGCGATGTTCATCCGGGAGATCGCGTTTTTTATTTCACCACGCTGGGCTGGATGATGTGGAACTGGCTGGTCAGTGCGCTCGCTAGCAAAGCCGCGCTGGTGCTCTACGACGGCTCGCCATTCTATCCCGACGGCGAAGTTCTTTGGCGCTACGCCGAAGATATAGAACTGACCATTTTTGGTACTTCGGCCAAGTACATCGATGCGATGAAGAATGCCAAACTGCGCCCGCGGGACAAGTTCAAGCTCTCGGCATTGCGCACGATTGCATCGACCGGCTCGGTGCTCGCGCCGGAAAGTTTTGACTATGTCTATGAAGACATCAAGCAGGATGTCTGTCTTGCTTCTGTGTCCGGTGGCACCGATATTGTTTCCTGTTTCGTAATCAGCTGCCCGCTGCTGCCAGTTTACCGCGGTGAAATCCAGTGTCGTGGGCTCGGCTTGGCAGTCGAGGTTTTTGATGATGACGGCAATCCCATCAGAAACGAAAAGGGTGAACTCGTCTGCACGCAAACATTCCCCTGCCAACCGGTTTACTTCTGGGCTGACGCCAGCGGTGAAAAGTATCACAACGCTTACTTCGCGCGTTTCGATAATGTCTGGCATCACGGCGACTATGTCATGCTGACCGATCACAACGGCATTATCGTTTACGGCAGATCCGATGCGACGCTCAATCCCGGGGGCGTGCGTATCGGTACCGCCGAAATATATCGTCATGTCGAGCAGCTCGATGAGGTTGTCGAAAGCATCGTCATCGGGCAGCAATGGGAGGACGATGTACGCGTTGTACTGTTTGTTGTTTTACAGCCTGGCATTGATCTGGACAATACACTGCAAGACAGGATCCGCGGGACCGTACGAGCGAAATGCACACCCCGTCATGTGCCCGCAAAAATTGTGCAGGTATCCGAAATACCGCGCACCAAGTCGGGCAAGATCGTCGAACTCGCGGTGCGCGAAGTAGTCCATGACCGTGCGGTCAAGAATGTGCACTCACTTGCCAATCCAGAAGCGTTAGAACTCTATCGCAACCTGCCCCAGCTGCAAGACTAAGCTTTGAATTCAAGAACAATCCTGATCAACTGGACGCTGTTGCTGGGCCTGGTTGCACTGTGGGGGACTTCCTTCATGTTTACCGCGATATCGGTCAGCACCGTCGATCCGATCTCGGTTGTTTTTTACCGCCTGGCGCTGGGTGCATTGGTGCTGTCACTGGTGGTCTACGCGCGCGGTCATTCAATTCCCCGGGATTGGCGCACCTGGGCGGGTTTCCTGGTAATGGCTATCGTCGGTAATGCGTTACCTTTCTTTCTGATCTCCTGGGGTCAACAAGAGGTAGACTCGGGCGTCGCCGGCATGATCATGGCCATCATGCCGTTGTTGACCATGGTGTTTGCGCATTATTTTATCGTCGACGAAAAGCTCAATCGTTACAAGCTGATCGGCTTTGCGCTTGGCATTACCGGAGTTATCCTGCTGCTTGGCCCCGTGTTCGAAGGGGGTGGTCGGGAATTCTGGAGTGGACTGGCAATTTTTACCGCGGCTTCCTGCTACGCAGTCAATTCGATCCTGATCAAGCGCCTGCCGCGCTTCAGCCCGATGGTGGGCGCCTGCGGTGTACTCATCATGGCAAGCCTGGTCATGTTGCCCATCTGGGCGATTATGGCACCCGAAAATAATAACATCAGCCAGGATTCAATGATGTCGGTGATCTGGTTGGGTATCGGTCCCACGGGAATTGCGACCATTATCCTGTTTGCGGTCATCGACCGGGCCGGGCCGACCTTCCTGTCGACAATAAACTACCTGATCCCGGTGGTAGCTTTTTTATGTGGCGCCTGGCTACTGTCAGAACCGGTATCCTGGCAACATTTCGTCGCGCTGGCGACTATTCTGGGCGGCATTGGTATAACCCGGATCAGGGTGAACCGAGCGCTTCGCTGAAGTGATCGATGAACGCGTGTACCCGGGCAGAACGGACCAGGTCAGGATGCGCCAATATCCATAAGCCGGTAGTCAGTTCCGCAGTCGGAAATGCCACCCGGTTCAGGGCCTGCGATGCATCGCCCAGGAAGCGGGGTAATAACGCGAGTCCGATACCTGCTTCCGCCGCAATTCGAATCGCGACAAAGGAATCACAGCGCATGCAAATTCTGGATTTATCGATGGTTGCATCGAACCAGCTGCCAACGGGTGTACTACTCAGGCTATCGACCAGACCGATCCAGCGGCAACCGACAATACCACCAGGCGCATTTGACTCAAGATAATCGGCCGACGCATATACCCCGAACTCGACGTCGCACAGTCGTTTCGAGACCAGGCTGGAATCAGGATGCCCGGTTGGTCTGATGGCAACGTCGGCATCGCGTCGGTTGAGATCGAGGACGCTATTGGTAACCAGCAAATCGACGATGATGTGCGGATGCTTTTCCCTGAAACTTGCGAGATGCGGGCCCAGCACCGCCAACATAAAGGAGTCGGTCGTGGTAACTCGTAGCTCGCCTTCAAGCTTGAGTTCATGTCCGGCGATTTGGCGCTGCATGGTGAACAGTGTATCTTCAACCTCGCGTGCGGCATTGATCATTTTCTCTGCTTCCGGGGTTAGAACATAACCCGAATCACCGCGCTCAAAAATGCGACAGTTGAGGTTTTCCTGGAATAGATTGATACGGCGTAATACCGTGGTGCGGTTAACTTCCAGCTCACGCGCCGCGGCGGCGATGGAGCCCTTGTTGGCAACCATCAGTACGTAACGTAGATTATCCCAGTTAATATGCTGCATATTTGCAGCACTATAGCGCAAAAATATGTAATTTGATGTAATTTTATGACAGCTTATAATGCGTGCTCGATACTGCAACGACGAAAACCAGGAGATACAACATGAGAATCGCTTCCCGACTCTGTCTAATGACCATCGGACTGGCGCTTGCCGCACCCGGCTTTGCCGCCAAAGACCCCAACCTCAAGTTAATAAAGGCCCGCCAGGGGGAAATGCAATTACGTAGTTTCAATGTCGGACCGTTATTCGGCATGGCCAAGGGCAAAATGGAATATAACGCCGAACTCGCCGCCACACTCGCCAATAACCTGAAGACCCAGCTCGAACTCGACATGGGACGCGCCTGGAAGAAAGGTACTGGAAACGATGCCTACTCCGGCAAGACCACGGCCCTGCCAAAGATCTGGACGACTTACCCGGAAATCGCCGACTATGGTAAGAAGTACGCGAAGGCCATAAACGAACTGGCTGCAGTTGCCGGTAACGGCGTTGATTCGTTGAAAGCGAAAATGGGCGCGGTCGGAAAGTCCTGCAAGGGCTGCCACGACGAGTTTCGTGAAGAGCAGTAAGCACCCGTAAATCCTTGTAGGGATTTCGACTCGAAACAATCTGAGGCCCGTTGACGCATCTGTGGCACCGGGTTTCGTTACCTGCTGTGCGCACTGGCCGAATGTTCGGCAAGTTCGTGTTGACTGATCCGATCCCGAGGGATTTATCGATCGTTGACGATTCGATAGACTGCTGCATATGAGGCAACCATGATCCCTGTACCGCGTTACCTCGCCGCGCTGTGTTTGTTTATCGCGACCTTAGCATGGTGTGCCCACGCGCAAGCGCAGGCCGACCAGCCATCGATGTCGCGTGGGGAATACGTTTTGAAGATCAGTGGCTGCAGCCACTGCCATACCGCTGACGACGGCGAGCATTTAGCAGGGGGGCGTGCGTTGGAGACTCCTTTCGGAACCTTCTATACCCCTAATATAACCTCCCACATAAGCGCTGGTATCGGTGCGTGGAGTGCAGATGATTTCGAGCGTGCGCTGCTCCACGGTGTGTCACCGGACGGTAGCGACTACTACCCGGCATTTCCTTATACGTCCTATACGCGCATGCGCGCCGAGGACGCACGGGCCTTGCACGGCTACATCCTGTCGCTACCCGCCTCGGCGCAACCCAACCGTGCCCACGAACTGTCATGGTTTCTGCGCTGGCGGATGGCTGCGACGGTCTGGAAGTGGCTGTTCTTCAGTGCCGGTGATCTCCAGCAGCTCCCCGCGCAAAGCGAACATGTGAACCGTGGAGCTTACCTAGCCGAAGCATTGGGGCATTGTGGCGAATGTCATACACCGCGTAATCTATTCGGCGCGTTGCAAGCGGACCTGGTTTTCGCAGGCAATGCAGAGGGACCTGACGACGAGTTGGTGCCCAATATTACGCCGCACGAGACCACCGGCATCGGCGACTGGAGTCGGGACGAACTGCTGGAGTTCTTGAAATTCGGCGAGCTACCGGATGGCGAGTACGCCGTTGGATCGATGGAACCAGTGATCGAGGGAATACGGCACCTGACGCCGGAGGACCGCGACGCACTAACCGACTACCTCAGGTCAGTGCCACCGATTGAGAATCGCATCAGCAACTGAAGCTAGCCGGAACATCCAGCATACAGCGGCAGGCCGAACTGGAATAGTTCCGCAGACATTATTGAATCATGCCCCCAATCGAATACACGCCGTAAACTGAGGTCAGTCGTCAGGATTCAGCTTGAGGCGGGGAAACCGCTTTCCATTGCTTTATTGAATTGGCGTAATAATTCAATAGATCCAGGGCTTCCGGCTGCGCTCGAATGAGGCCTTCCTTGCGTTCGACAAATCCACGTCCTTCGAGCATCGAAAGCGCCGCCGTCAATACATCCTCGCAGGCGTTAGCCGATATTCTTATCGGTGCCCCCCGGGCATGCAGATCCTCGATGTGTGTAACGGCTACTGTCTTGGCCTCGAGTTCGCTGAGCCAGTCTGATTGATTGGCGAGTATCACCTCACTCATTAACGCGATTGGTAACACCGGCACCACGTCGGCGATTTCATCCATCAACTGGTGGCTTATGCTTTCGATGTGCTTAAAACGCCTTTCCTGCTCCAGCTCGGACAGGTTGACGTTGTGCTGTTGGCAATACTCAAAGACCGATACCGGCTTACCAAAATTGACACTGGCATAGCCAAACCTGAGCCAACGTTTTTTACGACTCATAAAAAGTGTTTTCAAAGCAAACTTAAAACTCGTTTTAATAACGAACCAGGGGCTCCTGGTTACAGCCTCTGGATCGAGCTTTCGTACCAGGCTCATGTCTTCCAGCACGCGATCGTAATTGATGCCCACCGGCACGAAAACAACGTCGCGATCATTGCCGGGGCGATAGTCGCGCAGCATGTAGTCGAGAAAACCCTGCCTGGGCTCGCGCAGTGCTCCGTCGCGCGTCAATCCTCCCTCGAGGAACACTGCCTGGCATACACCGGCACGCGTGGCAAGATTCACGTAACGCTCCAGCACTCGTCGATAGAGCGGGTTACGCGAGTTACGGCGTACAAAAAAAGCACCCATTGATTTTATCAGCGACTGCAACGGCCAGATCCTGGCCCATTCACCGACCGCATAGGACAATGCAGTTTTTTCGGCAACCAGGAATGACACCAGCACGTAATCCATGTTGCTGCGATGATTCATGACAAATACGACGCTCGCGTTCGGGTCAACTTGTGAGAGTTCGCCCTCATCATGAAATCCAACCCGCACCCGGTAGAGCATGCGTCCCAGCGTTTTGGCAAGCCAGTAACCGAAGCGAAAATAAATGTAGGCATTGAACGAAGGCGCAATTTCATTGGCGTAGCGGAAAACTTTCGCCTGCACCACTTCCTTCGGCATATTGTGTTCGGCCGCGTACTCCTTCATCGCGGCAACCACCTTGTCATCGAATACCAGCTGGTCAATCAACGCCTGCTTGCGCGTCAGCTGAAAAGGCCTGATCTCGATATCGAGCCGGGTATTAACTTCCTCGATAACGCGATTAACGCGACGCCGCAAATACCAGCGAAATCCCGGTAACAGGATCCGATCCAGCACCAGCAACAAGGCGGTAACCAGCAGCAGGATAAACAACCAGAACGGCAGTGATACGGTGCCTTCCATAGTGGATTAGTGTGGCATGTCCGGTTTCTAACCGCCATAAATATTCATTTAGCAGCTTTCAACCAAACTATTTAACATCTTGGCGGGCCGATCAAGTCTATAGTTAATGTCATGCATGCCCGGTCATCGTTAACCACGAAATCAAAACCGATTGTTATTGGCATCATTTTGCTGCTCGCTTCAATCATTAGTGCCTGTAATAGCAATAGCGGTTCAAACGAAGATTCACAGACTACTGATTTACCATCACTTTCTGTCGCCGCGGCTTTTGCAAACGAAGGTGATTCCGCCACATTAAGCATGGTCTTTTCGGTAACGCTTTCAAAAATCTCATCTGATATCGTGACAGTTGACTACTCAACTTCTGACGGCTCAGCCATCGCCGGTATCGACTACCAGGTTTCGACAGGTAGCCTGCAATTCTCACCCGGCGATATCCTTCAGACAATAAGTGTAACCATCCTCGGCGATACCGATGTTGAAGCCAATGAAACCCTGATATTGACACTCTCATCACCCGACAAGGCAACGCTCTCCCAGGCCAGTGCTATCGGCACCATAACCAACGATGACATCAACAGCGGGTTACCTGGCATCGACAATCGCCCGGACAACCAGACCTGTATTGCGCCTGCACGACCCAACACGGATGCCAGTGTGACGGTGATCGATCCGTTTCCAAATCTACCCAACATCGCCCAACCGACCAAGATGTTGCTCGAACCGGTGGTCGATCCACGCTGGTTTGTACTGCGAAAAACAGGCCAACTGGTTACCTTTGATCCGGACCTGGCGACGTCCGTATCAACCTATCTCGATTTATCGACCGTGGTGCGCACCCAATCGGAGGGCGGGCTACTGGGCATGGCTTTTCATCCAGATTACCCATCGACAGCGGAAATTTTCCTGTCCTATACCATCGATCACACGGGCCCGGCAATGCGTTCGGTTATTTCTCGTTTTATCCTGGACAATGTGGCAAATCCCGGCCCGGGCACGGTGGAACAGGTTATTCTCCAGATCGACCAGGATTTCGACAACCATAACGGGGGTGACATCGCATTTGACGCAAACGGTTACCTTTACATCGGCCTGGGCGACGGCGGGAGCGGCGGTGATCCGAATAATCGCGCGCAGAATACATCGCATTTACTGGGTTCGATGCTACGCATCGATGTAAACGGACCCGGGGTCTCATTTCCCGGCAATCCTTACGATATTCCAGCCGATAATCCCTTCGCCGCTAACCCAAAATGCGGGCCGGGTTTAAATGCAAACGCCTGTCCCGAGATCTACGCCTGGGGCTTACGTAATCCGTGGCGATGGAGCTTCGACCCTAGTACCGAACAGCTCTGGCTTGCCGATGTTGGGCAGGGATCTTACGAGGAAGTTGATATCATCGAACTGGGCGGTAACTATGGGTGGCGCTGCCGGGAGGGTAAGCATAATTACAATACTGCAGGCTGTAACGGCGGTTTGATCGACCCGGTAGCGGAATATTCACACAGCCTTGGCAACTCTATTACGGGTGGGCAGGTTTACCGTGGCTCAGCAATCCCCGAACTGATCGGGCGTTACATTTTTGCCGACTATGGCTCGGGGCGCATATGGGCCTTGCAACCTGATGGGCAGGGCGGTTACAACAATGACCAACTCATCGATACAAATTTTGGTCCAACCTCCTTTGCAGCTGACCAAAATGGCGAGCTTTATTTCACAGACATCAACAATAGTCGATTGCGCATGTTGGTTGCAGCCGGGCCACCAACACCCGATACGATACCGCTTTTGCTATCAAATACCGGTTGTACCAATCCAGCCGATATCACACTGCCTTATGCGGGTTTGTTGCCTTACAATATTAACGCGCCATTTTGGTCCGACGGCGCGCAAAAGGAGCGCTATATTGGCCTTCCCAATGGAACCACGATCACGCGTAATGCCGAAGACGACTGGGAATTTCCAAGCGGCAGCGTGATCGTCAAAA
Organism: Gammaproteobacteria bacterium; assembly: GCA_029288195.1. GTDB lineage: Bacteria > Pseudomonadota > Gammaproteobacteria. The sequence goes on from JARFPR010000029.1 coordinate 19,999, forward strand.
ACTTTCGCCTCAACGGCAACCTGATCGAGACGCGTCATCTGATGCGACATCCTGACGGTATATGGGCTGGCTATACCTACGAATGGAATACACAACAATCCGAGGCTATCCGAGTTAAAGGCGGTAAAACGATCTTTAGCAATGGACAAGACTGGATTTTTCCATCAGAAAGCCAGTGTCTCGAATGTCATACCAGCACCGCAGGATTTGCACTGGGTCCCGAGACCGCGCAGTTGAACCGGGTGTTCACCTATCCTTCAACGGGTCGCAGCGCTAATCAGCTGGAAACAATCGATCACATTCTGATGTTCTCCGCACCATTGCCGGCTCAAGCGCAGAATTTGCCCACGTTGACGTCGCCTGCCGATACCACAGCCGGTATTGCTGATCGGGCCCGTGCTTACCTACACACCAATTGCGCGCAATGTCATCGCCCCGGCGGTCCAACCCCATCAACAATGGACTTGCGTTACAACACCCTGTTTTCAAATACTAATACCTGCAATACAGTGCCCCTGGAAGGTGACCTGGGCATCGCCAACGCACGGCTTATTGCGCCGGGCGACGCCGCACGCTCATTGATTATTAACAGAGCCGGGCGACGCGATAGCCACGGCATGCCACCCCTGGGCTCTAATCTGATCGACACTGTCGGTATCAGCCTGCTGGCTACCTGGATCAACGGTCTCGCTAACTGCTCACCTTGAAAGCTTGCCTGATACTTTTCTGCAACGCATTACTTTGACTAGGTATTCGCGAGTTCACCGAGAGTGATCGGCTTGAAGGGTGGCCGCACCCGGAAATACCCAACCTGCTCCATCGAAGCACCCGTTTCATCCGCGATCAAAGCCGATACCGTGCTGCCGCATAGACACCCCTGGCAAGGGCCCATGCCACAGCGGGTAAAGGCCTTCACCTGGTTGGGTCCGACGCAACCCATGCGCGCGGCCTCGCGTATCTGTCCGGCATTAACTTCCTCGCAACGACACACCAGTGTTGCATCATCGGGCACTTGGTAGGCCTTTGCTGGCGGATAAAGCGTGTCCAGAAAAGGTCGGATCGAAAGATGTCTTTGTAGCGAACGTTTTATCCGAGTCGCCGCTCTATCACGCTGTTGCAGATCGATCTTGTTTAATTGATGGGCGGCCTCTAAGGTGCATAACCTGCCCTGCAACTCGCCTGCTCGGGCACCAACGATACTCGCGCAATCCCCTGCCACCAGCACCTGATCAACACTACTCTGACCCCATATATCTTTGACTGTTTTCCAACTTTGCTGCAGCGGATCCCATTCAAGCTCACAGCCGGCGGCCAGCGGCAGGCGTAAATTTGGGATCACCCCCTGGTGCAATAACAAGGTCTCGGCTTCGATGTTGATTTCTGTTCTTTTGTTGCCATCGCCCAGGCCTGAAGTAAAACTCACCGACTCCAGCGACTCATGGCCTTCGGCACGCAGATCAGTCACCGCTTTATAAACGGGTATCCCCGCCTTTTTGATGGTGAGTATGAATGACAGACCCTTGAGCAGGTAGTCAAAAGCCGGTAGCGCACGGGCTAGGCAAGGTAGTACCTTGGAAAAACCTGGCCGCGGCGTGGTATCAATAATTGCGTCAATTTTTATCCCGACCTGCAGGTACTGCCAGGCTATTAGCAGCAGTAATGGACCGCTCCCCGCCAGCACTACCCGTCCACTGGGAATCATCGCCGCGGATTTGAGTAGAATCTGTCCCGCACCTGCCGTCATAACACCAGGCAGCTGCCATCCGGGCAATGGCATGGGCCTTTCCTGGGCGCCAGTGGCCAGAATCAATCGCTCCGTAGTGACGAAATGGCTGGTGCCATCGATCAGCAACCCGGTCTCGAGTCTTTCGTCTAGGTACCATACCGATGCATTATTGATGTAGGTCGCGCCACTTTGAAGAAACTCTTCCACGAGTGGCTTACCTCGCAGGTAGTCTTTTCCGAGGTAAGTCCTGCCACCTTCTCGAGCCGATCCAACATTGCGATAGATTTGTCCACCCGGCGTATTTTGTTCGTCCACCAGGGCAACATCCAAACCAAGGCGGGCAGCATCCGCGGCCGCGGCGAGACCCGCCGGCCCGGCACCGATCACGAGTAACTGGTAATGGTCTTTCATCTTTCCGGCAGCAGCTCTGCCGCACCCTGCTGAATCTCGATCGCCATGTTTTCATGGACTTCGAGCTGGCAGGCCTGCTGGTTGGGAATCCCGTCGATAGTCACCAGGCAATCAAAACAAATGCCCATCATGCAATAGGGCAATCGTGGCGAACCAGTCACGGGGGTGTTGCGCACCTTGTTAAAGCCACATAGCAAAACTGCTGCTGCGACCGAGATACCGACCGGGACCTCGTATTCACCGCCCTCGATACTCAGCTTGAGCATTTCGACACTGGTATCATCAACCAGGCGAAACATTAAACCGGTCTGTGCTGAACTGGTTGATAAGATCAAGCCGAATGCTACCGCCTATCCATTCGGCAACCGGGCCAGCGTGCATTGCCGCAAGGGTGACGCCGCTATGACAGGTAACGGTAAACGCACCCGGACAGTCTGCAGATTGCTGGTATATCGGGTTATGATCCGGCGTCATGATTCGTAACGCACCCCAGGCGCGCACCAGCTGCACACGTGCCAGGAACGGAAACATTAACACCGCGCGCCGGGCTATCTTTTTCAATACCGACGGGCTGGTGCCGTCATTGAGGCCCGTGTCCTCGTGGGAATATCCGATCTGAACGGTACCTTCTGCAGTCTGACGCACATGCAGCGTCGGCAGGTTCAGAAACGGCTGCAGCCGCTCGGTAATCATGATCTGGCCGCGATCGACGACGACGGGGATCTCCATGCCCAGCATTTCACCGAGGCGCCGATTGTCGAGCCCGGCACAGAGTACGATTTTCCCGGCTGACAACGTACCCTCGGTGGAGTGAGTATAATAACCACCCTGCTTCGCCTCGATTCGATCGATCGACTGATTGGGGTAATAATGCACCTGGTGAACGTCCATACCTTGTTGTAAAGCCTGCAGTAAGTAGAGCGGATTGACGTGACCATCCTGCGGTGAATAGCTCGCACCCAGAACCGTATTCGAAATTTGTGGAATTTGCTGTTGCAGTCGATCATGGTCCAGCATTTCATATTCAAATGCTCCGCCGGTGTGTTGACGCACCATTTCCATTTCGTGCTCACGTTCACTCCACTCTGCCTCGTTCAGGCAAAAATGCATGCCGCCTGAGCGCTGGTAATCGATCTCTACCCCGGTTTCATTGACAAGTTCTGCTACAAATTGTGGCCACAGGTCGGCGGCCTGCCCGGTCCATTGCGCGTAGGGTGCATAATCCCAGCCCTTGCCCTGGACCCATACCAGGCCGAAGTTACCGCGCGAAGCGCGAAACGAGCGATCACCACCGTCAAGCACCGCCACCTTGTACTTCTGCCGGGCGAGCCCGTAGGCAATCGATGACCCGACCAGGCCCCCACCGGCAACGATAAAGTCGTAATCCATCAGGATCGCAGGTAGGACGCGCCGTTGACATCGACGATGCAACCGGTCATGAATTCGGGCGCTTCAAACGCGAGAAATCCAATCGTTTTACCGAGTTCCCCGGGTTGCGCCACCCGGCCGATACTGCTTTGGTTCCTGATATTGTCACCTTCGGGTGAGGCCAGCACCGCCGCGGCCATTTCGGTCTCGACAAAGCCGGGGGCGACGGTATAAACAAACACGCCTTTCGGGCCCAGTGCCTGCGCCAGCGATTGACCCATTGCATTCATACCGGCCTTGGAGGCACCGTACCATGGCATCAGGGGTTCGCCGCGAAACGCGCCGCGGGAGGAAACATTGACAATTCGTCCGCCACCGGCAGCAATCATTTTTTTGCCTGCTAAAAAGCACAGGTTACTCGCTGCAGTCAGGTTGGTGTCGACAATACGCTGCCAGGTTTGTTGCCAGGTGGCATAGTCGATCTCGTCGAACTGATGGCGCTGCGAGATGCCGGCATTGTTCACCAGCACATCGAGACCATCGAGCGCCTGGTTCGCATCTTCAATCAGTTGCTGCGCTGCGGCCGGATCGGTAATGTCGCATTGAAACAGCTGGTGACCATTTCCCGTCAGCGCAGCGAGCGTTGACTCGGCGCGTTCGCGATTACCGTTATAGTGAACACCGATCCTGGCACCACGCTGCGCGCATTCGATAGCGGCCGCGCGGCCTATCCCACCCGACGCACCGGTAATCAATATTGAAATTCTGGAAGTCATTGCTTCATCTCAAAACAGAAACGAAAGCCTACTATGCCAGATTTTTTAACTGCGGGGTAAAATCACGGTTTTGCCTGCAAACCGCCATCAACCAGTAACTCGGTGCCGGTAATAAAGGAAGCCTTGTCGGAAAGCAAAAACAGGCAGGCGTTCGACATATCTTCGACCGTGCCAACGCGTCCCAGCGGTATTGCACCGGCCGTGGCGGCCCGGGCATCGGGATTCTGTTTCCAGCGATCCTGCATCGGCGACTCACTGGGTCCCGGGTAAATCACGTTGGAGCGAATATTTTCAGCCGCCAGCTGAATCGCCAACGACTTGGAAAACGCCACCACGCCGGCCTTGGCGGCCTGATAGGCGTCCTGGGGCGCCGAATCACCACGCATGCATTGCGTCGACGAAAAATGCACCATGGCACCCCCGCCGCGTTTGCGCATCTGCGGCACAACATGCCTTGTGGTGTGCACCATGCTTTTCAGGTTGATTGTCATCACCTGGTCCCACACATCCAGGTCGATTTCGAGCGCGGTTTTATCTCGGTCAAACCACAGGGCGCCTGCCACGTTTGCAAGCAAATCGATACCACCAAACAATTCAGCCGCCTTTTCAACCGCTGCAGTCACTGCAGGCTCATCGGTTAAATCGGCCTGCAGGTAGAGCGATTGCTCCGGGCTACCCGGAATATCCCCGGGTTCGGGCTTGATATCGAACATCAGCACGCTGGCGCCGGCGTTTATCAGGTCACTGGCAATCTGGTAGCCCATGCCACCACCGGCGCCGGTGACAAAAGCAACTTTTCCTTCAAAGTTCGACATATTTGTATTATCTCCTGTTAATCGATTCCACCATCGGTCGGTTCAAGGCCGCGCGGAATGTTCTTCTCAGCATCGTAAAAGGGCAGTTCTACCAACTCCACAGGGCATGCGCCACCATCCCGATCGGTAATACTGAGACCGCTCGCACCCATATGCACGGGCGAATCGAGCAACACGAAACCAACGCCACATTCCAGGTAAGGCGAAATCTCGTAGGCCGTTACGCGACCCACCGACTGACCATCCAACAGTACAGCAGAACCAAACCTGATTTGCCGGCCCTCGCATTTGAAGCCGCAAAAGCGCGGCTCCCTGCTGGCATTGTGCAGGGCATCCCGACCGATGAAATCGTGGCTCTCAAGATCAACAAACATGCCAAGCCCCATGTCATAGGGTGTTGTATCCCAGTCCATGTCGCTGCGATAGTTCAGAATGCCGCCTTCGATGCGCCGTATGTTCATCGACATCTGCCCGCAAGCGGCGATGCCGCTGTCGGCACCTGCGGCCATCAGGTGATCCCAAAGCGCCGGGCCATCGACATCGGGATCCATGTTATATACTTCAAAGCCCAGTTCTGCTGACCAGCCAGTGCGGCTGACCAGCACTTTCTGTCCACCCATGCGCCCCTGGAAGACGTCGAAATAACGAAATTCTTCAGGCGCTCCGTCATCGCAGGCATTGGCCAGTACTGCCATCGATTTCGGCCCCTGGACCTGCAGCACCCAGGACTGCGGGTCGTGAATTTCAACCGCGTAGTCGACAGCATGCGCGACCAGCCACAGGTAAACATCGGCATCCGCGTGCACGTACCAGAAATGATCTTCAGCCAATTTGAATAAAATACCGTCACAGACGAGACCACCGCCCTGGTGACACAGGAGTCCGTAGCTACCGCGCCCGACGCGAAGTTTATCGACTGGGCGTGTAAGCAAACGATTGAGGAATTTAACGGCATCCCGTCCCCTGATTTCGACCGGTCGCTCGGGCACGTCAAACAGGCCAACCTCTTTGCGCAGCTTCCAGTATTCCTCGATCGCATCATTCCCCAGCGACTGCAGTACCAGTCGCCCGGCATACTCGGTGTAAAACGCGTCTTCGCTCCAGGTACGGGAAAACCACGGCGACTTCGCACAATGGCTAATGACATTCAATTGCTTGGACGGCATGAAAAGTTTCTCCGGTAATCGTCGCGCCTAAGCGAACTCGCGGGGCGGGCCTATTTAACTCAAACTTGGCCCGGGATTCAATCGTAAAAGATTCTTTTGTCAGAACCGGATCAGCCTGATTTTCGGAAAACCCAGTAATGGCCATCGCCATCATTGTTATAGGGTGCATCCTTGATTAGCTGGATCAATTCGGCCTGCTGGCTGGTGGTGAGTTCGTCGACTACCTGCTGGAAATTCGTCTGGTCGTAGTAATGCGTGCGCGTCGATATCACCAGCAGTCCACCTGCCCTGGTAAGTTCGAGTAATACATGCAACGCCTCGGGTGGCACATGCCCAAGGGTAAAAACGCCGACTGACAAAATCGCGTCATAGCTTGCGGCCGGGTAACTTTCGCTGGCTCGCATCATATCGATACTGCCTAGCACCTGTCGATAAGCACCGGTCGCTGCAGCCAGTTCAACCATCGAGTCTGAGAGGTCAAAACCATCGACGTTAATATAACCGAGTGACTGTAACTCGACGCCAACCAGCCCGGTGCCGCATCCAGCGTCGAGCAGTTCGCTGTCTTTGACCGCTAAATGCTGATGCAACAGTTTCGCGGCAATTGCGGGCCCGGTGTAGTCCGAACCGCTGGTATCAATATTGTAATTTCTGGCCCAGTCTTCATAGAACTCTTTAACACGCTCCGGGTCGCCATCGAGGTGCAGCGCCGCATCGATGGCCTCATTGCTGGATATTTTCTCGTCGGACATAATAAAAGCATACCACTTACGTCATTCGGGAATCCATTCTCTCTTAGCACCGTGATTACCACACGGAGCCTCAGCACGCCCCTTTTTTGCGTTTCATGGTCGGAGGATACTTTTCTTCGTCTGGGTGCACGGTAATCTCGACGCAATCGTCGACTTCAAAATCGCGGCTGTCGTGATAAATCGTAAATTGACCACCATCTTTCAAATCAACTTCGTAGCGCACGAGTTGCCGTTCGGAACTATCGGAGAAAATGGACGAGAGCAAAAAGCCTATTCCAATCGAAACGCTACTGCCCCCGCTCCCGGACGAAACCGATCCATAGACGCTGGTCGATCTCCCGGTATCTTTTTCGACATCGTTCATGCTGGCGTCTTCCCTGGCAGTAATGACACCTATTTTGGTAATGATTTCGGCGCTATCTTCGCGCGCATTCTTGGAACTACAACCAAATACGAGTAGCACGGACAACAACAGAATGGAGTAACGCATTTTCGGCCTCTAGTCGTTAGCGAACTCGATACCCTTGTTGATATTGCCTTCCAGCGTTTCCCGCATTTCATCCAGTAATTGTTGTTCGTAGTCGCTCAGTGCCGCCAACGGCGGAATCGACTCGACTCCGTCCTTGCCCAGCACTACTGGCTGCGCATGGAAAGCGCGGGTATCGTCGCCAACCTGGACGTAGCAGCACTCGGTTACAGAGTCGCCATTCATTGCCGAAACCAGTGACATCGTGAAACGAGCCGCGGCCTGCGCCATGGAAAGGGTTGCCGAACCGGCGCCTGCCTTGGCTTCAACCACTTCGGTACCGGCTTCCTGGATACGGGGTGTCAGGGCTTCAATCTCCGACTGACTCAGGCTCACGCCTTCAACGCTCGAAAGCAATGGCAGAATGGTAACGCCACTGTGGCCGCCAATGACGTCAACCTTGACTTCATCAACGCTCTTGCCGGCGGCTTGCGCGACGAAGGTAATGGAACGGATAACGTCGAGCGTGGTAACTCCAAACAATTTGCGTTTGTCATATACCCCGGCTGCGTTGAGCACTTCGGCAGCGATGGGTACGGTCGAGTTGACAGGGTTTGTAACGATCGCGAAACAGGCATTGGGACAGACTTTCGCGCCCGTACCGATCAACTTCTTGACGATCCCGGCATTCACGTTAAACAGGTCGTCACGCGTCATTCCCGGCTTGCGGGGCACGCCGGCCGGAATCACGACAATATCCGCATCCTTCATCGCAGCCTCGGCGTCATCACCGACGTAACCGGTAACGCAGACGTCCGTCGGGATATGACTTAAATCGACCGCAACCCCGGGCGTGAAAGGCGCCACGTCGTAGAGCGACAGCTCGCTACCCGCGGGTAGTTGTAACTTGAGTAACAGGGAGAGCGGCTGGCCGATTCCACCGGCAGCACCGAGAACACACACTTTCATGACAAACCTCGTATTAGTTTCTTAGACCAAGCATCATAGCCATGCCGGTAGTGATTCACAAGATAAACACCGGCCCGCAATCAAGGTTTAATTAAGACTATTGGCGATCTGCGGAATCAGCTTAAATAAAGGCGTTTACATCGAAGGGGCCGTTAAATCCGGGGAAAACCGTGGCCACGTCGGTTCCTCCAAGGCGCTTATTGAGTAACTCTGAAATCACACTGCGCAGATCGGTGGTAATTTGTAAATCTTCATTCACGCCGATGTCGAGCCCGGGCCAATCGCTGATTACCTGGCCACCATTCACGCCGCCCCCCATCAGGTAGGCCAGGCTGGCAGTACCGTGATCGGTTCCCAGCGATCCATTTTCAGCCACGCGTCTCCCGAACTCGGTGTAAACCAGCACCGTGATACGTGACATACCTGCACCCATATCGGTATTAAAAGCGGCCAGGGTATCGGCTAATTCGGTCAACGAAATATCAATGTATGTCGGCAGGCTCTCATGGTGATCCCACCCGTCCGAGTCCACGCAGACCACTTCCACCGGCAGCTCTGATTTAATCAACTGCCCGGCCTGGCGCATCTTGTTGCCAAAGGCACTATCGGGATAGACCGCACCATTGGCAGGCAGTATCGAAGCGATATCGGCCTGCTGCAATTCTGACATTGCCGTAAGCGCGGCACCGGCCGGTCCAAATATGGGCACCGGGCTTTGATACAGGTCATTCAGCACGTCCGTATAACCGGAGTCGAGAATACCCTGGTCAAAACCAAAGTCATTGAGATTATCGATCGCCAGCGGATCAACCGCTCCGCTGAGCGCAACCGGTACGTTGCCGCTAATCGATATGGCGCGAAACGCAGAGTTCGACGCTGCAGCACTGGACACGAGATGTCGCCCGAGCCAGCCAGTATTGGGTCCGGTTTTTTCAACCACGCCGCGTTCAATCAGGTTTTGTGCCGAGAAATGCGACCTTATCTGGTGCGGAACGCCGGTAGCGTGCACCAGCGCCAGGTCGCCCGCGTCATAAATCGGCTTGAGTGGTGCTAAAGCAGGATTGAGGGCGTAATCATCGGTTACGTAAACCCCACCACCCGCGGCACCCGGCACTGCTACTCCAATCGTCGGGCGATGAGTGTAGTAATCGGCATCGCTGTAAGGTACCAGTGCATTGAGACCATCGGCCGCACCGCGCTGAAAAACACAGACCAGTATATCGTGATCGCTCGGGATCGCAGGGTGGGCAGTAATTTTATTCACAGTCGACACCATTCACTCCTAGCGCAGGTGAAAATAAACCGAGCTGACCAGTACCGCCGCAGCCAGCGCGGAGGCCTGTTCAGGCACAGTGGCCGGCAACAGCTCCTGTTCTGTTACACCCAGTTCGCCTTTAAGCCACTCGATGATAATGCTGCGATCGCCGCTCGATAGCGGACGCATCAATACGGCATCGGCAATCGTATCAACTACCGTCTCAAGCGTGTCCGCCCCGTTTAGCATCGTCGTGTAATCGATCTCGATCACGTCGAGGCCTGGAATAATGCCGGCAAAGCTGAGGAAAGAAAGGCGCCAGCGGTTGAGCAGCCCACCAGTGCTGGACCAGTAACTCTGCTGGTCCGGGTAACCGTCCGGTGTCGGCCAGTAAAAAGGCAGTTGCCCGAGCGTATTCTGTGCGTAAAACCACAACTGTCCGTTATCCGGAGGATAATCCGTATCCGGTGCCAGTGACCTTACCAGCGCCGGCAGGTATTCGCTGGGGCGGGTGAACTTGAGATCGGCGTCATCGAGAAATGCCGAACTCGCAAACACCGCCCGTAACGTGGTTTTAATATCGCCATTTGAGTTGGTAAATGCCGTTGCGACCGCGTCGATCGCTTCTTGTGGAGGAAAGTCGCTGATAAAACGCGTGCACAGTTTGGTGGCGATGAAATTCGCGGTCGACGGATGCGCCGCCAGAATATCGAGCACCTGTTCGCCATCGGTTTGCCCGCCATTGGCTGCAATCGGATTGCCAAGCACCAGCTTGGCCTGGTTGTCATGAATCGTATCGACGTACACGAACTCACCGTAGTCACCGCCTGGATCTCCCGGGAAGCGCAGGGCCCAGCCGGTAAAGCAGCGCGCAACTTCCTTGACGTCGGCCTCGGTATAACCACCATCGACGCCGAGCGTGTGCAATTCCATCAACTCGCGTGCATAATTTTCGTTCGGTGCAACCGCCTGGTTAAAAAAATTAGCGAGGTAAAACAACATCGCCGTGCTGTTTGCCGAGGCATGCAGCAGGTCGCGAAAATTACCGAGTGCGTGCTCACGTACGACCTGTTGATCATCGAGCGGTTTCAGGGTCGGGCCGAGACCGTTGATCAGGTGAATGTTAAAGTGATCACTCCAGAATTCGACCATGATTTCAAACAGCTGACGCTGGCTGAACATCTGGCGATACTGGGTCGCCGCAATCATCTGTGTTGCTACCTCAAAGATATTGTCTGGGAAATTCAGGATCAATTGCGCCGGGGTTTGCAATGTCAGCGGAAATTGTGTCGCAATTTCAGCTTCCAGCGCGCTGACATCGATATTCAGGTGATCTAGCTGTTGTTCGAGGTAAGGGGTAATACCCAGGTTTTTTATCGACGCCAACTCGTCCCGGTGGGGGCCGAAGCTGGTACGCTTAAGCGCGGTAAATTCGGGACTGGCTTTCGGTACAACATTTTTTTGCGGCGCTAACGGCTCGTCGGAAGAACCCGAGCTACTCCCGCCACAGGCCGGCAATACCGCAGCCAGGGCACTATATCCCAGACCCTTGCCGAACAATTGCAGAAACTCACGACGATTCCGCAATCTTCCGAGAATTCCATCGAGATCAAATGACTTGTCGTTTG
>JARFPR010000039.1 GCA_029288195.1 Gammaproteobacteria bacterium
AGCGTCTCGTGGGCTCGGAGATGTGTATAAGAGACAGAATATCGAGACCAATACCTCTATCGGCACGGTGTTTTCGGTACTGGCTGCCGATACCACAAGCCTCTTCGACAAAACACTTGGCGATATTCAACAAGCGTCAGGCTTTCTGTTTTACGGACCTCAAACCCGGCTGATCCTGACCTGCGGTGACGGCACCCATAGTTTCGTGCTCGATCCCGAGGACGACAAGTTTTACCAGGTTAGCGATGCCCTGAGGATTCCGGCGGGGAAGCACGAATTTGCCATCAATACATCGAACTATCGTTTTTGGGACGACAGCGTGCGCTATTTTATCGACGACTGTATTGCCGGCGAGAGCGGCCCCCTGGGCGAGGATTTCAACATGCGCTGGAACGCTTCGCTGGTCGCGGAGGCCTACCGTATCCTGGTTCGTGGCGGCGTTTTCCTGTATCCCGGGGATTCACGCCCCAGTTACGAGAGCGGTCGCTTGCGCCTGCTGTACGAAGCCTTGCCACTCGCCTTTATCATCGAACAATCCGGTGGCCTGGCCAGTGACGGTATTGAGCGGATACTGGATATGAAACTGGTTTCGTTGCACAAGCGCGTGCCGCTTATTTTCGGTTCCAGTGACCGGGTCCAGGAAGTGATCGACTACATCACCGGCGATGCGGTCGAGAATACGCGTTTTCCATTGTTCGAAAATCGTAGTTTATTCAGAAACTAGGTTCTGCCCATGTCCAGAAAATATCCCATTCTTTCGATCACCGGTTCTTCAGGGGCCGGCACCTCGACTGTTAAGGAAACCTTCGAGCATATTTTCTTTCGTGAAAATATCAGCGCCTGTTTTATCGAGGGTGACGCTTTTCATCGCTACAGTCGCCAGGAAATGAAAGCCGCCATGGCGCATGCCGAGGAGGCGGGTAACAAGAACTTCAGTCATTTCGGCCCGCAAGCAAACCTGCTATCGGAACTCGAAGACGTGTTTCGTCAATACAGCGAAACCGGCAGCGGAAAAACCCGCCACTACGTGCATGATGACGAAGAGAGCGAACTCTACGGTGTGTCGCCGGGAGAGTTTACCGAGTGGGAATCTTTCGCCGAAGATACCGATCTGCTGTTTTACGAGGGCCTGCACGGGGCCGTTAAAACCGACCAGGCCGATGTCGCCCAGTACGCTGATCTGAAAGTCGGCGTGGTGCCGGTTACCAACCTTGAGTGGATTCAGAAAATTCACCGCGACAAGGCCGCTCGTGGTTACTCGGCCGAAGCGATTGCCGATACCATCCTGCGCCGCATGCCGGACTACATTGAGTATATCTGCCCGCAGTTCACTAACACCGATATCAACTTCCAGCGCGTGCCCATCGTCGATACCTCGAACCCGTTTATCGCACGCTGGATTCCAACCGCGGACGAGTCGATGGTCGTGATTCGTTTCGCCAATCCGCGTGGCATCGATTTTCAATACCTGTTGACAATGATTCACAACAGTTTCATGTCACGCCCGAATGTCATTGTAATCCCGGGTGGCAAGATCGACCTGGCGATGCAGCTTATTTTTACGCCGCTGGTTTTGCAAATGGTTGAACGCAAACGCCGCGCGGCCTAACGGAGACGAAATTATGGATACCAAGGTTCAACAAGAGCAGGCCAAAAGCGAAACCCGCCGCGAAATGGCTAACGCGATTCGCGCGCTGTCGATGGATGCGGTGCAAAAAGCCAACTCCGGGCATCCCGGCTTACCCATGGGTATGGCCGATGTTGCCAGCGTGCTGTTTGCCGATTTCCTGAAATTCGATAGCGCAGATCCGGACTGGGCCGATCGCGACCGTTTCATTCTCTCCGCGGGCCACGGTTCGATGCTGCTTTACAGCCTGCTGTACCTGTGCGGCTACAAGGACATGACAATCGACCAGATCAGGAATTTTCGTCAGCTTGGCGCCAGGACCGCGGGTCATCCCGAATATGGTTATGCCCAGGGCATCGAAATGACCACCGGTCCACTGGGCCAGGGAATCGCCACCGCGGTCGGCATGGCGCTGGCGGAGAAGAAACTCGCTGCCGAATTTGGCGACGAACTTGTCGATCACTATACCTACGTGCTCGCCGGTGATGGTTGCCTGATGGAAGGTATCAGCCATGAAGCCATCGACTTTGCCGGGCACCTGCAACTGTCGAAACTCATCGTGTTGTTTGACGATAATGGTATTTCCATCGATGGCGCCACCAGTCTTACCACGTCGACCAATCAACTGGCCAGGTTCGAGGCCGCGAACTGGGGTGTCAGCTACGTCGATGGCCACGATCCGGTCGCGATCGCCGATGCCATTGCAAAAGCCAGGCAGGCGGATAAACCTTCGCTGATTGCCTGCAAAACCGTGATCGGTTTCGGTGCGCCGAACAAGCAGGGTAGTGCGTCAACCCATGGCGCACCGCTTGGCGAAGAAGAAATTGCACTAACCCGGGAAGCCCTGGATTGGAGCAGTGCGCCGTTTGAAATACCCAAGGAATTACTGTCGAGCTGGCGCGCCTGTGGCCAACGTGGCTTTGATGCGCGACAGCAGTGGCAGGCGCGTATAGATGCCATGCCGGCGGATCAACGTGCACGTTTCGAAGCCATGCAGAGTGGCTCGCTGGGGCAGGAATTTCAAAGCTGTATCGAAGCGCTGAAACGGCGTTTCAGCGAAGAACAACCGAAACTGGCCACGCGCCAGTCGTCGCAACAGGTGCTCGAGTCGCTGATGGATACGGTACCCTGGTTACTTTCCGGCTCGGCCGATTTAAGCGGTTCCAACGGCACCAAGCCGGGTAATGCGGTGTCACTGACGCGCGACGATTTCGGTGGTAACTATGTCCATTACGGCGTGCGCGAGCACGGCATGGCAGCGGCCATGAACGGTATCGCACTGCATGGCGGTTACATCCCTTTCTCCGGTACCTTCCTCGCCTTTGCCGATTACAGTCGCCCGGCGATTCGCCTCGGTGCGTTGATGAAACAGCGCGTGGTGCACGTCATGACCCACGACTCCATCGGACTCGGTGAGGATGGCCCCACGCATCA
>JARFPR010000117.1 GCA_029288195.1 Gammaproteobacteria bacterium
TGCCTGTCTCGAAGTTCCGCTCGAGGAAGCGGCCGGTGCGTTTGGCGTCATGACTGTGGATGAATCCGGTCGTATCATCGAGTTCAATGAAAAACCCGCCAACCCGGCGCCGATACCCGGTCAACCGGACCTTTGCCTGGCTTCAATGGGCAATTATCTGTTCAACACCGAGTTTCTTTACGAGCAGCTAATCAGGGATGCCGATGACCCCAAATCCTCACATGATTTTGGTAAAGACATGATCCCTGCGATCATTGATAAGTACCAGGTATATGCCTACCCGTTTCGCGACATGGACACCGGTGAACGCGCCTACTGGCGCGATGTCGGCACGCTGGATGCCTTCTGGGAGGCTAACATGGAACTCGTCAACGTTACGCCGGAATTGAATCTTTACGATCAGAGTTGGCCGATTCTTACGCACCAGGCACAATTACCGCCGGCAAAGTTCGTGTTTGACCGCGAAGATCGACGCGGCCTGGCGATTGACTCGATGGTTTCGGGTGGCTGCGTGATTTCGGGTGCACTGGTCAAGCGTTCGCTGCTATTTTCCAACGTCAGGGTTCGTTCCTACTCCGAGATTGTCGATAGCGTTATCCTGCCCGATGTCGAAATCGGTCGTAATGCCCGCATCAAAAAGGCCATTATCGATCGTGGATGCACCATCGAACCCGGCATGGTTATCGGTGAAGACCTCGAACAGGATAAGCAGCGTGGTTTCCGGGTTACCGAAAAAGGCGTGGTGCTGGTGACCCCCGACATGCTGCACCAGACGACCCACGAACAAAGGTAAGCGTCGTGACGAGCCGTAAAACGATTGCCACACACCCGTTTGGCGATCAGAAGCCGGGAACCTCGGGCCTACGCAAAAAGGTAAGTGTGTTTCAGCAAGCGCATTACCTGGAAAATTTTGTGCAAGCAATTTTCGATTCCAGCGTAAGCGGCGATGAGACCTTCTCCGACAAAACGCTGGTGGTCGGTGGCGATGGGCGTTATTACAATAACGAAGCTCTGCAGACCATTATCAAGATGGCTGCCGCGAACGGATTTGAGCGGATCATTGCGGGGCAAAAAGGCCTACTGTCAACGCCGGCCGCCTCCTGCATTATCCGCAAATACCAGGCCTTTGGTGGGATTATATTGTCCGCCAGCCATAATCCCGGTGGCCCCGATGCTGATTTCGGCATCAAGTTTAATGCTGCCAACGGTGGGCCCGCCAGCGAAGAACTGACCGACGCAATCTTTCAGCAAAGCCGGGAGATCGAGCAATATCATATTCTCGAATCGGCGGACATCGATCTTGGTCGAAGCGGAAATCAACAGCTGGGTGAAATGCAGGTCGAAGTCATCGACCCGGTTGCCGATTACGCCGAACTGATGGAGCAATTGTTTGATTTCCAGCGAATCCGCGAACTGCTGATCGGTGGCTCTTTCAGATTGCAGTTTGATGCTATGAATGCAATTACTGGCCCTTATGCCCACAGGATCCTGGAACAACAGCTTGGTGCGCCGGAAGGCAGCGTCATGCGCGGACTGCCGATGCAGGATTTCGGGGGTGGTCATCCGGACCCCAATCTCGCCCATGCAACCGAATTACAGCGCCGAATGACCGGTAGCGCTGCAGCCGATTTTGGCGCTGCTTCCGATGGCGACGGGGATCGTAACATGATTCTCGGTGCCAATTTTTACGTCACTCCGAGCGATAGCCTGGCAGTACTGGCGGCTAACGCATCGTTAGCACCGGGCTATCGCGCCGGGCTCACGGGCGTGGCCCGTTCGATGCCGACCAGCCAGGCGGTAGATCGCGTCGCCGCCGGACTCAATATTCCCTGCTTTGAGACACCGACCGGCTGGAAGTTTTTCGGCAACCTGCTGGATGCCGGCAAGATCACGCTTTGTGGTGAAGAATCTTTTGGTACCGGTTCCGATCATGTGCGCGAGAAAGACGGGCTCTGGGCGGTCCTGTTCTGGCTCAACGTGCTTGCCGCCAGGGGTGAATCGGTTGCCGAAATTGTGCAACAGCACTGGCGCCATTACGGGCGCGATTACTATACCCGACACGACTACGAAGCCGTCGCAAGCGAGGCGGCACAATCGTTGATTGAGGCACTGCGGCAGCAAGTGGGTTCGTTAACCGGACAGCGACTGGGTCGCTTCGAGGTCAAGCTCGCCGACGATTTCAGTTATACCGATCCGGTTGACGGCAGTACCAGTCGGCAACAGGGCCTGCGTATCCTGATGCGCGACGGTTCCCGCATCATCTATCGCCTGTCGGGCACCGGCACCGAAGGTGCCACGTTGCGGGTCTATATCGAAGGCCACGAAACTGATCCTGCAAAACAGGCGCAGGATCCGCAAACGGCGTTGGGAGAATTAATCGGTCTCGCCGCACAACTCGCGAAGATCGAACATTACACCGGCCGCAGCAACCCGGACGTGGTGACCTGATGACGCATATCCTGATGGTTGCCGCGGAAAACGGTGCCTTGCCCGGCGGCAAGGTCGGGGGTATCGGCGACGTAGTACGCGAGATCCCCGGTGCACTGGCGCAATGTAACTGTACTGTTTCAGTTGTTACCCCGGCCTACGGCGTATTCGATAGCCTGGATGGCGCGAGGCAATTGCAGGTACTCAGGGTCAAGTTCGCCGGTCGCATCGAGTCGCTCAAACTTTTCCAGCTGGACCAGGTCGGCGACGGTATGGTTCATCACTACGTGATCGAGCATCCCCTGTTCAGCAGTTGCGGCGCGGGTCGAATCTATTGCGACGATCCCCCGGGCCAACCGTTCAAAACCGACGCCAGCAAGTTTGCGCTGTTTTGCCTGGGCGTTGCGGAGGCGATCAAGAAATCTGTCTTTGCCGAGCTGGAAGTTTTGCATCTGCACGACTGGCATGCGGCATTCCTTTGCATCCTGCGTCGTTTCGACAAAAATTATCGCTCGCTACAGGATCTGCGCTGCGTCTACAGCATCCATAACCTGGCGGTCCAGGGCATTCGACCATTCGCCGGGAATGATTCTTCGCTCGAGCAGTGGTACCCGGGTCTCGCCTACGAGCGCAAACTACTGGCAGACCCGCGCTGGTCCGACTGCGTTAATCCGATGGCCAGCGCAATTCGGCTGGCCGATGCAGTACACAC
>JARFPR010000130.1 GCA_029288195.1 Gammaproteobacteria bacterium
GTTAGCGAGCAATTAACTGAAGATTTTAATGTATCAACATTTGAGACGCTAAACCTGGGCGAACCACCGTCACTGTTTGTCGGGCCGTACCAGGTGGCGGAACGGCTTGGTAACGGACTGCGCTTGCGCACCTATTTTCACGAGGATCTCGTCCCACTGGCCGAAACCTACCTCGAGGCTGCCGATAGCTATATCCAGCGCTACCAGCAAATTATCGGTGACTATCCATATTCCGACTTCCATGTTATTTCGGCGCCGATACCGGTGGGTCTGGGGTTCCCTAATCTTACCTACGTCGGGCGCCAGGTTATTCCATTGCCGTTCATGCGCACGCGATCGCTTGCGCACGAGGTGTTGCATAACTGGTGGGGTAACGCGGTATCGGTTGATTACGCCAGCGGCAATTGGGCGGAAGGATTGACCACTTACCTTGCCGACTACGCCCTCGCTGCTGACCAGGGTCGGGAGGCGGCGCAGTCCATGCGTATAAAATGGTTGCGCGATTATGCAGCCCTGCCCGCGGAGCGTGATCAGCCGGTAACAGCCTTTACCTCGAAGCAGCACCAGGCGGCCCAGGTGATCGGATATAATAAGGTTGCCTTTATTTTTCATATGCTGGCACGGGAAATAGGCCAGGACGCGTTTGACGATGGCTTGCGTGGCTTCTGGCAAAAGCACAAACATGATACTGCTAGCTGGCGGGATTTACAGTTCGCCTTCGAGCGTGCAGCGGGACAGGATCTAGACTGGTTCTTCGCACAATGGCTGTTGCGTTCCGGGGCACCTCGACTGAGTCTTGGTGCGCATAGTGTTAACCAGGATGAGGCGGGTTTCCGTACCAGTGTTGAGATTCTGCAGCCGGTTACCGGCTATCGCTTCCAGCTGCCCGTGTCGCTGACAACGGTCGACGGTACCCGGCAATATGACATAACCATCGACGATACCTTAACCCGAGTTGAGTTTGTTACGCCGACAAAACCACTCTATTTCCAGGCCGACCCCGATAGCGATGTGTTTCGGCTCCTGCATCAAAACGAGGCACCGCCGATCCTGCGAGACGTGACGCTGGATCCGCAAACGCGCACTTTGGTCGCGTCCGACGATGCTGAATTTACCGCGGCTGCCCGAAACCTGGCGTCAAGGTTAATGGATACGCAGCCGCGGTTTGATAACCTGGCCGCAGCGCAACAAACGGGCAATTCGCTGTTGCTCATCACCACCAACGACAGGTTGAGCGAAGATTTGAAGCTGTTAGGACTGAAGCGTCCATCCGCATTGCCGAAGGTGGCCTATTCTGCCGAGGTCTGGACCGCGCGCCGCGCTGACGGGGCCGCGGTAGTGGTGGTGTCGGCTGCGAATACCAATGACCTGAAATCACTGCTGCGATCGCTGCCTCACTATGGTGGTCAGAGTTACGTTTTGTTCGAAGCCGGCCGCGCGCTGAGCCGGGGAATCTGGCCTGTTAGGCGTGGCGCCTTGTTCCGCGACCTGGCCTCTTAGCCCTGGGCCGCCTGTAACTTGCGCGCGACCCATTGGTGAAAGTGATGGGTCGGGTTGTCCATCACCGGCGAAAATATCCCGCCGCCGTAACCCGGTGACTGACGTCCGCGCTGCATGCCTTCGACCGCGTCGATATCTTCGCTAAATACCACGCGCCAGGATTCGAGGGTGGCGGTGCGGCTTGCTGCATGTTCATCGGAAAGCGCTTCGTCGCCAACGTAGAACAGGCGCAGGTGTTCGACGGACCGATCACATGCCCTGGGTTCGATAATCATCGCAAAAGCGTGGTCGGCCTGGATTCCGAGTAACACGTTGGGATAAAACGAGACGTATTCGGCCTGTTCAAGCTTGTCCTCGGGCCACTCGGGGAAACGCGGTAGCGCTGTGCCGGCCTGGTCGTATAGACGGTAGGCGTTGCTGCCTTGCCCACCGAAGTTATCGCCATACATGATGTGATAATGATCTTCAAGCCGGGAGTAAGTGTTCAAACTGGGGTGAATCCAGGGCAGGTGATAGCTTTCGCAGTAATTTTCCACTGCAAGCTTCCAGTTCGAGTTCACCTCGATCTTCACGCCCTTGCCATTGGCGGCGATTCTTAGTCGATCGAGACCGGTATCACCTAGAAAGGGGTTCCATTTTTCGGCCAGCGGCTTGATGTATTCGGAGAAGTCGGGCGCGTCTCCTGAGAGGTTGATAAATACAACATCCATCCATACGGTCGAGCGCACCGGTTTCAGTCCGTGATCGCAATGATTAAAGCCCTCTATTTTTTGCTGCCCGATTCCGCCAAGGTGCGGCGTTCCCTTGAGTTCGCCATCGAGATTGTATGACCAGGAATGGTACTTGCAGCGTAATGCACCCTGGACCTCCATTTCGTCGTGCACGAGGATCATGCCGCGGTGGCTGCAGACGTTGTGGAATACCTTGATCTCATCCTGCTTGTTGCGCAGGATGACCAGAGGCAGGCCCATGAATTCGACTGGCTTAACGTAACCCTTCTTGGGCAGGTCGCTGGCAAACCAGAGCCCGGCCCAGCTTTTGCCGAGCACATGGTCACGTTCCTGCGCCAGGAAGTCGTTGCTGGTGTATGCCTGGTTGGGCAATCCATTTGCCTTTTCGATTGGCTGCAGGATGGCGTCCAGGGCGATACTCGGGGTTGAAGTCTGGTTCATGGGTATTATCCTCAATATCAAGCCCGATACTGGTTAGGCAGTTCGGAAAGGTAAACCTTGCGCTGAATTGACCGATTTGGCAATATTAAAAAACTTCCTTTTGGCTTTACTTTAGGTAAACTCTGGTAAACGCTATGGCACGTCGTTATTACCAACTTCCCAGTCTCACAGGGTTAAATACCTTCGATGCCTGTGCCCGTCAAGGCAGTTTTACCGCCGCTGCTGCAGAACTCGGTGTTACCCTGGGTGCAGTCAGTCGCCAGGTAAAGGCACTGGAAACCGAGCTGGATTGCGCATTGTTCCAACGCTTGCACCGCGGGGTCGAACTCACCGCGGAGGGAATCGATTTATTCCAGGTCTTAAGTTCGAGCTTTCAACAAATCGGCAGGCTATGCCAGGAATTCAGAAGCCGCTCGCAAAGCCTGGACGTTACCATTGCGGCGACTACCGCTTTTGCGTCGTTATGGTTGATGCCGCGCCTTGGCGGTTTCTGGCAGCAGCACCGTGATATCAATTTGAACCATGCCATTTCGGATAATCCGGGTGACAGCGGCTTTGTCAACGCCGATATCCGTATTCGCTATGGCGATGGCAACTGGCGCGGCGAGCAGGTAGTGAAATTATTTGACGATCGTATCTACCCGGTTTGTGGCCCCGGTTTTGCCGCAGATCACGAATGGTTGCAGCCCCGCGAGTTACTTCAGTTTCCGTTGCTTCAGCTGGATAGCGTCGATCCGGCCTGGACAGGCTGGGATGCCTGGATGGCAGAGTGGGACTGCGATAGTTCACAGGCAAACTTTCGTCGCTTCAATAATTACGTGGTAGCGCTGCAGGCTGCCGAGGAAAATCAGGGGATTGTGCTGGGATGGCATTCGCAGGTCGGGGCATTAATTCAAAGCGGTAAACTGGTGCGTATCAGCGAGATGGAAATTCTGGCACCGGGTTCCTTTTATCTTACCTGGGACGAAACTCGTCCACTATCCGAAGCCGCGCAGCGTCTGCGTGACTGGCTGGTCGCAGTGGGCCAGGAGTTTACTGAGCCGCGGGGGGGCGTTTCCGTTTAGACAAGTAGGTCAGTGCCTTGCTGACCAGTGTGACTGCCGCTTTGAATTTTACGTAGGTAACCTTTTCGAGCCGGGTAACCGCATGCGCACGATCGCAAAACATCACTCCAACCGGCTTGTTGCCGATAAATAGAGACATCAGGAAAAAGCTTTCATGCAGGAAACTGGCTTTGAACCTGGCTGGTAGCGCGGCCTCGTATTTCTGGTATTCATCCGGCTCTATCCATATAGACTGGGGTTTGCCTAGCAGCGTTTTAAGCACGCTGGCCTTGTTGACATCGAGGACCAGTGTCTTGATGGGAGAATGCTGATCTATGCCTCTGCCGGCGCGGGTGCCGAGCCTGGATTTATCCTTCGACAGCAACATCAATACAACCCGTGTCAGGTGTAAATCGTCATGCAAGTGATTAAGCAGAAGATCCAGCAGCTGTGACTGGGTTGGTTGCGCCGTTTGCAGCAAGGCCTTAACGCGGTTTTCGAATTCATGGCCGCCAGCTTCAAGATCGTCGACGATAGCCGGTTTCGTTTGCACGGGGGCTTCACGATCGGGCAGCATAATCAGGCGAGTCGCAGCGGGCAACACGTCGTCGAACGGGCTGATGCGGGCAGATTCGATAGCCACTGCCTGCAAATGTTTGTGAAATCCGCCGAGCGACTGGTTCAGGTAAGCCGCACATACCTCTTCGGTTGCTTTCAACGAAGAGTGATACCAGCCTACTTCAGCCTGGTGGGAAACATCGGCTGCAAGTAGAATCAGGCGCGCCTTGCGCCCGGAAGGTATGTTCTCATCGAGCGATTCGGTTACCAGTTCCGGTAAATGAGATTTTGCGGCGTACTGGCGCCCGAGCTCGAGAAAATCGAAACCGAAGACGGGTTTCGCACTGTTGGCATCGCTTCCCAGCTCGCGGAATTTATCCTGGTATTGCTGGTAATGTTCGTAATCGAACAGGCAGGCACAGAATTCCCCGATGTTGTGTAGCACTGCCGCACTGC
>JARFPR010000167.1 GCA_029288195.1 Gammaproteobacteria bacterium
GAAGGACTTATCGTAGTAGCTGAAATAGCTAAGATTTTCATCCTGATCGTCCGGTGCGCGGTAAACTTCATTTTCCTTGATACCTGCAAGGCGCGTTACCAGCACGGCACCGATATCTTGTCCCTTGATCGCATTTTCGACAACCGCGCGCGACAGGTACAGGGAAGACTCAATCAGTTCATAACTCTGAGTTGCGTTAACCTTCAATGCCGCGAGCGCTTCGACAAACTTGTCCTCGAATACCAGGCGACGCTCTGAGCGCGAGGTAACACCGATAATCAGGATATTGTTCAACTTGCCTGAAAAGCTCTTGTTGCTCCACTCTCCAATTGGCTTCGTGTTCGCACAGCCCGCTATCACGAGCACTGTCAGGACCAGGGTAGCTGCTTTTATCAGGATGGATTTAATCATGGATTGTTACTGGGTCGATTTACTGGTTTGTCGGAGTCGCTCATGCGAAGTTCTGCTCAGGGCTCGTCGGCCTTGGGTGCCGCGCCTTTCTGCCCTTCGACTTCCTGATCGAGCACCGCGCCTGCGGCCTGGACCGCTTCTTTCGGTGTGGTCGCCTCGACCAACACGCGTCGCGGCGCGAAGTGGATACCTGCGGCTTCGAAAGCGCGCTGGATGCGCACAAACGCCTCGCGTCGGATCAAATACTGCTGTCCCGGCACGGCGGTGAACTTGAAGCGGATGATCAGCGCCGAATCGTCCATGCGGTTGACGCCCTGCGATTTAACCGGACCCAGCATGAGTGGCCCCCACTGCGGATCTTCCATCATTTCGATGCCAATCTTCTTGATCATCTTGCGTACTTTCTCGATATCGGTTTCGAACGGAACGCGCAGCTCGCATTTCATAATCGCCCAGTCGCGGCTCCAGTTGGTCAGGCTGCGGATTTCGCCATAGGGAATGGTATGCACGGGACCGTTGTGATGGCGCAGCTGAAACGAGCGCACCGAAATTTTTTCCACCGTGCCGCGAATCTGGTCAATGACGACGTACTCGCCGATACGAAAAGCGTCGTCGAGCAGGTAAAAAAACCCCGAGACGACATCCCGCACCAGGGTCTGTGCCCCGAAGCCGATGGCGATACCAACGACACCCGCGCCTGCAATCAGAGGTCCGATATCAACGCCGAGCGAGGACAACGATATCAGTACTGCCATCACGATAATCGTAATCTTGATGAAAATTCTAATCAGCGGCAGGATGGTTTCGACCCGGGTTCCGCCCAGGCCGCCGGCCTCGACCTCCTCGGTTTCAACCTCGGGGCCTTTCTCGTCCGCGAGTTTGCGCTCAATCGAGATGCGGATTACGCCCCACAAGGCCCAGGCCAGTAAAACAGTGATACCGATGTCAAACAACGCACTCGCGACATGCTGTCCAACCAGTTGCGCACTGATAGCCCTGATATTGATGTCCCACAGGCGAGTGAATATCATCAGAATCGCCAGTACCATTAAAACCCGGGCGTAGCGAAGAGTGGTCGCGATATAGCTCGGCTCGATTGCACTTACCG
This sequence comes from Gammaproteobacteria bacterium, assembly GCA_029288195.1. Lineage (GTDB taxonomy): Bacteria > Pseudomonadota > Gammaproteobacteria. Next base: position 1,520 of record JARFPR010000167.1, read on the forward strand.
CCGCTTGCTCTGGTTCGGCTGCTTGGACCCCGGTCGGGGATTCAACGGTGGATTCTACCGCCTGCGGCAGGATTGCAGATTCGGCCCCTTGTGATTCAAGCGTAGATTCGCCAGGGGATTCTGTCGTCGGCGATACTTCCGCGTCTCCTTCTTCTTTTTTCTCGAAGTAACGGGTGATCAACCACTTGAGGCCCATGTCGAAATAGGGGATCAACACGAATAGCAGCAGGCTGCCGAGCCCGGGCACCAGCGACGATTCGCCGGTGGCGGCGCGCTTGCCAAGCGTCATCAGCCAGATTACGACCACGTAGACGATTGCCAGCATCCACCAGGTTCGGCCCAGGCTCTGGCGAATGAAGCTGCTGTCGTCATCACCTGTAATCAGCTGTTTGCCGTAATCACGCAGGCGAATCACGAGCACGATCAGCAGGCCGATGAACAGCAGTCCCGCCAACAGGCGTATCAGTAACAGGGTTTCCTCGGTGGCGCCGAAATTTGCCCCCACCTTCAGGATCGGTTGCGGCAGGATCAGTACCGATGCGAGGACCAGTGCCCAGCCCAGTGCCTGGGTGGCCGCGGCATTGGAGATGGGTGCCAGGCGGGTGTCGGGGTTCGATGGCGCGGCAATCTGGCGCACCGCGAGTAACACCAGCTTGATGAACACCAGGCACCACGCGACCTCGTACCAGAGCTGGTTGGCGCTCTCGGTGTTGCGGCCGCTTATCTCGATGAAGACGAACGCGCCGATGGCAAAGGCGCCCAGTTCAACAAGGCCGAGCCCCGCACCGTAACAGGCGAGGTCGAAACGCCGGCCGAGCGGCAGCGTGGTGCCAGTTTTGGAGCCGCTTTTCTCAAGCAGGCGTCGCGCCAGCCGTTCGGCGGCAAAGCCGGCTAGCAGCAGGCCGAAAAACTGGAACCACAGGTAAGCTCCGCTGATTCTGCCGTTGTCGCTGATTTTCTGACCGATCATGGTCGGCAGGTCATGGATTTGCTCGCGCGTGTCGAACATGCGTGCGAGCGCGTCGAGGGCGGCGTGGATCCCGAGACTCAATTGTTCGAAATAAGCGGCGGCCTCGGAGTTCGCGTCTTCGGTGACGGCCAGCTTGTCGAGCTGGTTAATCATCAGTTCGCGCACCTGGTCATCGGAAAGGCGCGCGATCAGGTCACGTACCTGTTCCCGGGTCAGGTTCTCGGGAATTTCGACAGCGGCTGGTTCCTCGCCGCCCGTGGGCACCATTTGTGCGGAGACCGGCAACGAAATGCCGAGGAAGATCAAGCATAGCAATAGCCCCGGCAGTAATTGGATGGGCCTGGAAATAGACTGTTTTATGCGCATGCAGTGCCGCTTAATTATTAGAGTTTGCGAATTGCGGCTAGACTACCGGAAAACGAAGGCCGTTGCATGGGCTATAGCAAATCCGACAGCAGGATACCGATACCGATGCGCTCGATGTCGGCGTTGTAATCGATCAGGCTTTCGCCATAGCCGTTGAAATACTGTACGTAGCCGCGAAAGCGTCGGTGCAGGGGGAAGGTCCAGTCGACCTGTATCGCACCTCGATTTTCGTCGCTGTCGAGATTGTTGCGCAGCATGACCGCCACCTCTTGATCGTATTTCCGATAGGCGACGGTAAACTCGAAGTTGCCGAGGTAATCCTCGATATCCGGGTTGTCATCACCGTCCGGATCGAGCGGATCGTCTTTATCGTCCTCCGGAATGCGCCACCAGGCCTTCAGGGCAAAGACGTAGCGCCAGCGTTCCCAGGCGATCCCCGCGTAGAGCCGGTTCCAGCTGCGCGAAAACGGCAGGCTGCGACCATTCGACTGGTGCGACAGACCTATTGCGACGAAGCTGGCATCACCACCGAGGATTTCCCAGGGCACCGGGGTTGCCCAGTAGATTTCAGGTTCGTAGTTGGTTTCGCGAAATGGCGCAGATATTTCCTGGTTGTAGGCCTGCCAGAAGGCCCGCACGGTGAAAGCGAAAAACAGGACGTCCTCCTCGGTGAATAATCCTTCGGCTATCGGTGCCTTGAGGCTGAGCTGAAACTGTATTTCGAGATTGTCGAGATCTTCGCCAAAATCGCTGCTCCCCGCCTCGAATACATCGTCGTTGGGCTGATCGGCGTAGGTCAGTGGCAGCACGTAGTTGCGTTTATGTGCGAGCAATACCGCGCGGTTATCCTGTGCTTCACGCTCGCGCTTGATGCGTTCTTTAACCAGCGAGCCGGTTTCTTCAGTTTCCGCCTCTGTATCGGTTTCCTGGGCCACCAGCAACGGGCTGGCGAGCAGCAGTACGACCAGGGAGAAACAGATCAAGCGAGTTTTCAGGTTTTCAGAAAGGATGTCCATACATTAACCAGGCTGCAGTATCGTCTTCCGACCACACCAGGTCGAGGCGGCCGATGTCGTTATTCGCCATGATACGCAAACTCAGGCCAATATCCGACTTCATTGAGTGATGTAATTCGTCAAAGTCCCAATTCGGTGCAACGCGGCCAATTTCGATGAAAGTTGCGATTTCCCACCATTGCAAATTGGCAATATCCAGAAAAGCAAGCTTGCGCAATAAATTAGACTTGGGGATAACCCGGTACTCTGCGGAATAATAGATCGCACTGTTGTCGTGAAAACGTTCGATCGGGTAAGCGCGTAATCGGTAAAGTCCCCCGAGCGTCACGCCCAGGTAGTGCGGCGGACGGTCGTCGCTAAAAGTGTGCGCTGCCCAGGCGTTGAGTGCGATAACGCGCTGCTCGGTATAACCGGTATTGGAGAGTTTGAAGTAGTGATCGAATTCAATCTCGCCGACAGTCCAGCGATTATCACCATAAAATCCGCGATCGTGTTTGACTCCCAGCTGAATGACGCTGCCGGTACTCGGATTTATCTGGAAGTCGGTATTGTCATATCTCAACGATAAGCCTATGCCCGAGGTCTTCAACGGGAATTCCGGATCGACATCGTCATAGTCCCTGTCCTGGTGAAACAGCGAAAACTGCAGGTAACTGCGCCCTGATTTAAACGGATTAAAAACACCGCCACCACTCGCGCCACCGACCAGCAAACCGTTACTGAGAGTATAGATGTTGACCGGGTTGGACCTGCCGTGACCGGTATCAAGCACATACTTGAAGTCCAGCTCGATCCAGTTGGAATAGCCGGGCGCATCCAGGTAGTCGGTTGAAGAGGAATCATTGCTACCGGCGGGGATACCGCTGGCGTCAGGCGTCAATTCGAGATAGGCACGCTGTTGTGGAAATTCCCCGAGGCCGACGCTGACATCGAGGAACAGCCTTGGAATGTCAGTAAACTGATAATCGTTAAAATAGACATAGGCCGCGGCGGCATCTTCGTCGCTAACCAGCACGGTTGCTAACAGGCTGTTTTGCTCCTGGGGCAGGCCGCTGATTCCACCGCCGATGCCAAGCACGAATCCCATCGCTTCCGAGGCGAATCCATAAGGCACGGCATAAGCTGCGGGCTCGCCATTTTCACTGCCGAGTTCGCGCACAATTAAATCGGCAAAACTCGAGGTGGCTACAAATGACAATATCGCAACCAATGGTATGCCGACTAGGCCTGGGTATCTTTTCATTGAGTCGTTGCAGGGATTATATAGGCCTCGATAGTAGATCAGTTTATCTAATAAACACGATGAGTTATATTGCCAGCTACGAAAAGCAGGAGTTGTCATGAAGCCGAAACTAAAAGATCTGCATCGCCTTTTACGATTACCGGCGATAGCGTTACTGGTGGGTCTGCTGGCCGTGTCATCCGTGACGGTTCACGCTGCCGAATCGGTTGCATTTCCAGAAACTTTCATGATTCGACTCGCGTCCTATAGCGTGCAGGATGCCGATACGGATATCGCCGTATTTTCCAGCAGTGGTGTCGGAGCAGGGTTCAGCTTTGCCAGCGATTTGGGCGGCGACGAGAGTACTACGATTCCGCGGATCGATGCCTACTATCGCTTTAGCGAGCACCATCGTATCGATTTTTCCACCTTTAGTTTTGATCGGGATGGTCGCGAACTGCTGGAGATAGAAATCGAACTGGAAGATCAGACCTACAGCGTCGGCGAGACTGTTG
>JARFPR010000169.1 GCA_029288195.1 Gammaproteobacteria bacterium
GATAGTGCCGGCACCATACAAATATTGTTACTCAGCTTCTCCAATTTTGAGCCGACGGCCTATTACGAATATCTACAGTATCTTTCCAGCCAGCAAGTTGATATCGACAACATAAAAGTTTTCAAGACTTTGACCGGCGGCACAGAGGTCTACAGCGTGGTCTACGGCGAGTATGCCAGCAGGAGGGCCGCTGGAAGAGCTCTGGGTGGCCTGCCCGAGGCGCTTAGAAATATCTCGCCTATCCGACGCAGTGTTGGCGGCATCCGGCAGGAAATCCAACGACTCGGCGCCGCAAACTAGCTATGTTTCACCAGGCTGCGGAAAGACGGCCTAACCTATCTGGATGACTTCAAAGTCTGGAGGGATGGCTTTTGGATTTAATGGCGATGGCGGGTTGGTTTCCGAGGCGACACCTAGAATATGTTTTTGCCACTACACGATAAAAATCCGCTCAGGGTAATTCCGTTTCAACTGGTTACTTTCAGCATTATCACGCTGTGCGTGGCTGTGTTTCTATACCAGCAGGTGTTACAGGGAGAACAGGAACAGGCGTTTCTGTTGTCTTACGGGATGCTGCCGGCGGTACTGTTTGACCACCGCGAACTGGCGCCCGAACTCGCATTACTGCCCGCGGAGTTGACGCTGCTGAGCTCGATGTTCCTTCACGTTGGCTGGATGCACCTGATTGGCAACATGGCCTTCCTGTGGGTATTCGGGGATAACGTCGAAGACAGCATGGGGCACTGGCGCTTCCTGCTTTTTTATCTCGCTTGCGGGGTGATCGCGAGCTTCGCTCATGCACTGGCCCAGAGCGATTCAATCAGTCCGTTGATCGGCGCCAGCGGCGGTGTGTCGGGGGTAATCGGTGCCTACCTGATGTTGCATCCCAGGGTTAAGATTATAGTGCTGGTATTGATGCGCGTACCATTGCGATTGCCTGCCTACTGGATCATCGGTTTCTGGATCGGCCTGCAGATTTTCAGCATTTTTACCGGGGTCGAGGATAACACTGCCTGGTGGGCTCATATCGGCGGCTTAATTGCCGGCGCGATAATGATTCCCTTTTTTAAGCGTGAGTCGGTGCCGTTATTCGACCGTGGCACCCAACATTAGCACTGTTCCCAGGGTAGGCCGTCAAAGCGCCATCCACCGATAGTGCTGCGGTGATGATCGTCGTCGAGTTCTCCTTCGAAGCCGTGCACAATATTGTAAACGTGCTTGAAGCCATGCTCGATGAGCAGGTTGCCGGCTTCTTCGGAGCGATTTCCACTGCGACAAATCAGTACCACCGGGACACTGTCGTGGGCCGATGAGGCGATCACGCCACCCAGGATCAGTTTGCGCACTTCGCGTTCAAAATCGGGGTTAATGACGAAGTCAGGTTCATCGATCCACGGAATATTGACCGACCCCGCGGGATGACCGATGAACAGGTATTCCATGTCCGAACGCACATCGATAAAAGCAGTGCTGGGTTCCTTCTGGATCAGGTCAAAGGCCTCGGTTGCGCTGATATGTTGTACTTTACTTTCAGTCATTGCTCTAACTATTTGATTGAATTGAAAAAATTAGTGAAAACTACCCCCGGATATGCTATAGAATCAAGTCACATTCGTACTGTAATCCGGGTTTTTATCCTTATAAAGCTCTCATTTAACGGCAATATCGGCCCGGGCGCACGCCTTTTGTCGAGGATTACCGGGGTTTCATCACATTTAGAATGATTATTAAAGTAGTTCTCGAAATGTGGCTGGGATGCTTGTTTATACTTGATTGCATTACGGAATATCGGATTTAAGTATGCACGACGGCATTAAAAATCAAAGCTTTGTACGTAACCTCCGAATTGGCGTCGTATTGGTTTTGGCGCTTCTAGCGGTTGATGCTCAGGCTGCATTGGTGGTCGATTCGGCAACGGTCGATGGTGGCGCCACCACGACGGTAACGGCGGGTTCGGCCATCTCGCTTACGGTCACGGTAACCACATCGGGTGGCGGTGCCAGTAACGATTGGCAGGCGACCGGGTGGCTGATTGCTAATGCCAGTGGTCCGCTTAATTGCGAAAACCATGCGGATTACACCGCATCCGGCACTTATACCGAAACCTTCAACATTACCGCACCGGCAACGGTCGGAACCTTCAATGTCTATCTTGTCGCTTATCGAAAAGACGACTGCACTGGAGGCAGCAGCGCCGAGTTTGTGCTGGCCAGTGCTGTAATAACCACAGCTCCACCGGTCCTTAGTTGTGAGACATTTCGCGATGAGTTCGCAACGGTTAGCTATGCGAATCAGGATGGCAGCCTGAACTGGACGGCCAACTGGAATGAAACCGGCGACGACGGTTCTGCGTCAAGCGGAGGTATCCAGGTCGCTTCTAATTCATTACAAATGAGAGGGGGTGGATCGGCGGCCAATGCACTGGGAGGCCCCTACGTCGAACGCGAAGCCGATCTGTCTACTTTTACGAGTGCTACGTTGACATTCGATTACCGCGAAAGTGGAAACTGGGAACCCGATGATGAAATCGAAATTTATGTTTCCGACGATGGCGGGGCCAGTTGGACATTGATCCAGACCTTTACCGACGATCAGGGTAGTTCGTTTCAGCCGTTTACCTTCGACATAACTGCTTTTATCGCGAGCAACACTCGCATAGCCTTTGTCGAGAAAGCCGATTCCAATGGTGAGTCTTTCTTCTTTGACAATGTTCAAATCCAAGGCTGCAAATCGCCTCTCGATCACTTTAGAATTACGCCGGCAACGACAGCAGCCAGCACTTGTTTGCCCAATGCGATTACGATTGTGGCCGAGGATGCGTCGAACAATCCGCTTACCAGTTATACCGGTACAATCAACATCAGCACTAGCACCGGTAACGGCAACTGGAGTATCAATGATGCCGATAACGTTACTAATCCAAATCCGGATAACGATGATAACGGTGCAGTCGACTACACCTACCTGCTATCTGATGCGGGGCTAATTATCCTCGATTTATCCAATACCCACGCCGAGACCCTGACTATTACCGTGGCTGATGCCGTGGCCGGTGTTTCCAGCACCAGCGTTGTCATTGGGTACGCCGATAACGTGTTTATCATCACCGAAGACCCGGTGCAGGTGGCAGGTCGTCCACAGGCGATGAACAT
>JARFPR010000190.1 GCA_029288195.1 Gammaproteobacteria bacterium
TGGCCTGATCAAATTGCTTGCGTTCGTAAAAGGTATAGCCAAGCTTCAACATCGCATCCGGCACCTTGTTGCTAGTCGGGTAAGTTTTAAGCACTTTCTCGAATTCGACAACGCCCTGGTCGAAATTGCGCGTCACGTAATGCGCCTCGCCAAGCCAGTACTGGGCATTACCGGAAAAGCTGCTATTGGGATACTTGTCCAGGAACGTTTTGAGTTCGGTCTTGGCCTGCTTGTATCGCCCTTCCTTTAGCGTATCGAAAGCTGCCTGGTAGGCCTCTTTTTCAGCACTCTGGGTAGCCGATGGGGTCTGCGAGACAGATGCGGTCGTCGAAGTCGCGGGCTCAGGAGCCGATGGTTCTACCGAAGGCGTTTGCTGACTGGTAGTTGCGGTCCCGGCGGATGCCGTGGTATCAACCTGGGGAACACTTATCTGGGCCGCTGGTGCCTGCGCAGTGGCGCCGCTTTCAAGACCGCGCAAGCGTCGATCGATATCAAGATACAATTCGCGCTGTCGCTTTTTGATATCATTGATATCGTTACCCTGCACTTCGATCTCGCCGCGCAGCAAACCGATATCTTCCGATACCTCGTCAACCTGCTGAATCATGTCAAGCACCGCGCGGTTATCGATGAGTCGTCCCTGGCGAGACATTTCTTCGGACAGTTTCTTCAATTGCCCCTGTACCGCGGATAACTTGGTCTCGGAACGCTGGGTTAATTCGGTCAGGCGCTCTACCCGCAGCGATAACTGTTCCGGGGTTAGCGTACTTTGTGCAAATACGCTAGTGCTGACCGAAGCTGCGAGGACAATCCCAGGCAGGATAATTTTGCGAATCGAATAAATCGACGCCTTCATATCAATTCACCGTATAAATCAATTCAACGCGACGGTTCTTGCTCCAGGCTTCCTCGGTATGGCCTTGCATTGCCGGTTCTTCTTCTCCATAACTCACGGTTTCAACCTGGTCAGCCGATGCACCCTGGAACAGCAAAACCCGCCTTACAGACTGGGCACGTCGGTCACCGAGTGCGATGTTGTATTCACGACTGCCGCGTTCGTCGGCATGCCCTTCGAGGCGCACACTGACTTCACCGTTTCCGGCGACAAAACTGCCATGGGTTTCCAGGATCTGGATTGACTCACTGGTGAGTTTGGCGCTGTCAAATTCGAAGTAAATGGTACGGTTGGCCAGCGCACCCTCGGTCTGCTGGAGCATGGTGAATGCGTCCATATCACTGATAGCCATTCCGTCGCCCCCGTCGGCACCGTCAAGCCCGGTAGCATCCGCGCCACCACTGCTACCGTCATCGACCATGCCGGTCTGTGCCTGATCGTCGATGGGTGCACCATCACCGTCAATCATTTCTTCCTGCGTGGTAGCACAGGCGGTAACAACGACGGCTACTAGTCCGGCGATCATCCAGGTTTTCATTGCGTTATATAGTTTCATTTTATTCCTGCTCCACTCGTATGTGGTGATTATTTACTTTCAAAGGGACCCCAGACCGGTTCGCGTATGTCACCGGCCTGGTCGGATAATTTATGTTTGGCCCGCCCGTCGATCGAGACCGCGTAAAGGAAACCGCTGCTTCCGCGTGTCGACGCATAGAGCACCATCTTGCCATTCGGCGAAAACGATGGTGATTCATCGAGCGAGCTATCGGTGAGTACGGTCAAGATTCCTGTCTCACGTTCAAACTGCGCTCTTTTATATTGTCCCTGCTCGCCGTGCACCATGGCAATAAACTTGCCGTCAGGGGACAAACTGGCCGCGGAATTGTAGCGACCCTCAAAGGTAACGCGCTTGGGCTTGCCCCCGCCGACGTCGATTCGGTAAAGTTGCGGTGAGCCGGCTCGATCGGAGGTAAAAATAATTGTCCTGCCATCGCTGGCCCAAACCGGTTCCGTATCTATGCTGCGATGGGTAGTCAGCCGTTTGAGGCGCTTGGTGGCGGTATTTAAGGTATAGATGTCGGGGCTACCATCCTTGGACAGGACCAGCGCCAGGAATTTACCATCGGGTGACCAGCTCGGTGCGCTATTCAAACCCCTGAAGCCCGCGACCTTGGAACGCCTTGCGGTCGCGAGGTGCTGAATGAATATTTCCGGGCGCTCGTTTTCAAATGAAACATAAGCCAGGGATTTACCATCGGGTGACCAGCTCGGGGACATGATCGGTTCATCGGATTCGAGCACATTCTGGGCATTGAACCCGTCCGTGTCGGCGACCTGCAGTACATATTTGCGCGCGGCATCCTTCTGTGCACGTACGAAAGCGATACGGGTATTGAATGCACCGCGTGTGCCGGTGATTTGTTCGTAAATGAAATCGCTGATCTGATGAGCCCGCGACCGCAGGTTACTTTTCTTGGCAGGCATGCTACGACCCACCAGCTGCTTTTGCTTGAGCACGTCGAGCAACTGGAATTCGATGTTGTATAGTCCCGGAGATTTCTCCTTTACCCTGCCAACTACCAGGTAATCCTGTTTGGCATTGCGCCAGCGCGAATACTGCACCTGGTTGCTGAAATGCGGATTCGCCGGCAGCCTGTTCCTTTCCATGGATTTTAGTACACCACTTCGATCCAGGTCACTGGCGACAATCCCGGCTATATCAACCGGTAGCTTGCTGCTCAGGCGCGAGGTGTCGAACGGTACCACTGCTATTGGCAATGCGCCCTCAACTCCTCCGGTAATTTCTATGGTCAGAGCAGCCTTGGCCAACACCGGCATAACCCAAAGGAGGCCAGCAAACAGGTATGTTATTAGTTGTTTCATTTATTTTTTAAATTCTTACTCCGGCCTGAAATTAAAGTTCAACTCTCGCTCGAACAAGGACGGATCCCCTGGTTTCGGCAGGGGTTCTGCCTTGTAAACTGCATTTTCGATCGACGCGCGATAGGTTGCAGTGCTGCCCTTACAGGTGCCGAAAGTGACATCGAGAATAATCCCACCCGGCCCTTGCAGTACTCGAACCCAACACTCCGGTATTTTCTCACTTCCGCTCGGTTTAATCCAATTCCGCCTGACCTTTTGAAAAATGGCCAGTTTATAAGCTTCCTGCAATGAATTGAGCCGACGCTGGTTTTCCTCGGCGAGCAGTTTCGCCTTAAGCTCCGCCTCCTTGCGTTTTTGCTCCTCTTCGGCAAGGCGACGCTCCTCGGCCTCCTTGCGTTTACGTTCTTCCTCCTGCCGTTTGGCCTCTTCGACCTTACGCTTTTCCTCGGCGATTCGTGCTTCCTCAGCCTTGCGCTTTTCCTCTGCAAGGCGCGCTTCCTCGGCTTTACGCTTTTCCTCTGCGGCTTTAGCAGCGTCCGCTTTGCGTTGCTCTTCCGCCTTGCGTTTTTCTTCCGCCTTGCGTTTTTCTTCCGCCTCGCGCTTTTCGGTAGCCTTGCGTTCTGCTTCTTGCTTACGTTTTTGTTCGGCTTCTTTTTTACGCTTTAGTTCAGCTTTTTTCTTATCTTCAGCCTTGCGTTTCTTTTCGGCTTCCTTTTTCTTTTTATCTGCCAGTTTTTTGGCCTCGAGGTCCTTCCTCTTTTTCTCAGCTTCCCGTTTACGTTTCTCCTCGAGTTGCTTTTGTTTTTCCTTCGCATCGAGCTGTTGCTGATCGATCACTTCGGCCTGGACAGTCTTGGCAACGGGTCCGACCTTGGTATCTTGCAGTTTGTCGACAGAACTGAGATTGATAACCATAAGGCCTATGACCAGCGCGTGCAAAGCAAGCGAAATCAGCAGCGCCCCGGGATGGTTTCGAAGCTCCGAAAGCACTAGGGTTTTTCCTCGGGCTCGGTCACCAGTCCAACCGATCCCACGTTCGCCTGTTGCAGCAATACCAATGTCGCCACAACATTCTGGTAAGGCCCATTCGCGTCGCCACGCACCATCACCGGTCGTTTCGGTTCCCGGGACAATGCTGCTTTGACCTGCTTCACCACTGCCTCGGAGCTGATCTCGGCATCGGGGTTGAGGGCGATGTTGAGATACATCGTTCCAGCTTTATCAACCGTGATCACGATCGGTTCAGGGCTTTCCGCATCCAGCGGATTTGCCGGTGCGGTTGGCAGGTCAACGTCGACACCCTGCTTTAACAGTGGAGCCGTTACCATAAAGATAATCAACAGCACCAACATCACATCGATGTAAGGTACTACGTTGATTTCGGAAACCGAGCGTCGCTTCTTCACTATTGCAATCTCTAGTTCGGTGACTGGGCCTGGCGCTGCAGGATACCGGTGAATTCCTCAAGAAAATTTTCGTAACGCACAATCATCGCATCGATTTCACTGGTGAACTTGTTGTAGGCAACGACCGCCGGAATCGCCGCCAGTAAGCCCATCGCGGTGGCGATCAGGGCTTCTGAAATTCCGGGTGCAACCATCGCCAGGGTCGCCTGCTGCACCCCGGCAAGTGCACGAAACGATTCCATGATGCCCCATACCGTGCCGAACAGGCCTACATAGGGGCTAACCGAACCGACGGTTGCAAGAAACGGCAGGTTATTCTCGAGCAACTCGATTTCGCGTGACATCGAAACTTTCATCGCGCGATGCGCCGAACGCACGACCTCGCTGTTGTCCAGGTCAGCCTTGCGGGCACGTGCAAACTCACGAAAACCATTTTCGAATATGGCCTCGAGGCCAAAACGCCGCTCCTGGCGCACGCTCAGCTGCGCAAATAAATCACTCAGGTTTATTCCGGACCAGAAACGGCCCTCGAAGGTCTTGGCCTCGGCCTGCGATTGGCGGATGTAACTTCGCTTGACATACATGAGTGCCCAGGAAAAAACCGAGGCTGCAAGCAGTATCAGCATTACCAACTGCACCGGTATACTGGCGTTAATGACAAGCGTTAACAGTGAATCATTATTCATGGTGTTTATTCGTCTGGTTTATACAAGTTAGTTGCAGGGCCTGGCTATAATTCGATTTCACCCTGTTTTGAATGTTCAAATCCGAAATGCGCGTACGCGCGCGATGTTACCACACGTCCACGCGGGGTTCGCATCATGTAACCCTGCTGTATCAAGTAAGGTTCGATCACGTCCTCGATGGTGCCACGCTCTTCGCCGATCGCAGCCGCCAGGCTTTCCACACCGACCGGCCCGCCATCAAATTTATCAATCAGTGTCAGAACCAGACGTCGATCCATATGGTCGAGTCCGGACTTGTCAACCTTGAGCATGTCAAGCGCTGCGCAGGCGACCTCGGCACTAATAACGCCGTCGACCTTGACCTCGGCATAATCGCGCGCGCGTCGCAATAGTCGGTTGGCGATGCGCGGAGTACCGCGCGATCGGCTGGCAATTTCACCTGCACCCTCCGCTTCAAGCTCAATCCCGAGTAAACCCGCCGAGCGCATAATAATTCGACCCAGTTCCTCGGCGCTGTAAAATTCGAGACGATGCACAATCCCGAAACGATCGCGCAAGGGCGAGGTTAGCAGTCCCGCACGCGTGGTCGCGCCCACCAGTGTAAACGGCGGCAGATCAAGCTTGATGGAACGTGCCGCGGGTCCCTCGCCGATCATGATATCGAGTTGAAAGTCTTCCAGAGCCGGGTAAAGGATTTCCTCTACTACGGGACTCAGCCGATGAATTTCATCGATAAACAGCACATCATGCGGTTCGAGATTAGTCAGTATTGCCGCAAGATCGCCCGCTTTCTCCAATACCGGTCCCGATGTCTGGCGCAGGTTAACCTGCATTTCGTTGGCGATAATATGCGACAGGGTTGTTTTGCCAAGGCCCGGTGGGCCGAATATCAATACGTGGTCAAGTGCTTCTTGACGTTTAACCGCCGCCTCAACGAATATTTCCATCTGTTCGCGAACTTCATCCTGGCCGACGTAATCACTGAGTAGCCTGGGACGCAGCGCACGGTCCAGCGACAACTCTTCTGCAATCGCATCCGGATCGATCAGTCGTTCTTCGCTCATACCTTAACCGACGCCTGTAGCGCCTGTTTAATTAACTCCGAGGCGCTGCTTTGAGCCTCGCCCTGCTGTTGCACGCGACTGATCATTTTTTCGGCATCTACCGGCCTGTAGCCCAGGGCCTGCAGGGCTTCAATGGCTTCACTCACCATCGAATGTCCAGTCGGTAAAACCTCGCGGGTGGGCGTGTCACTTAGCAGGCTCTCAATCTTGTCACGCATCTCGATGACCAGGCGTTCGGCAGTTTTCTTGCCGACGCCCGGTAACCTGGTCAGCATCGCCACATCGTTATTTGCAATGCAAAGCGCAAACTGCTGGTCGTCGATGCCAGATAAAATTGTCAAAGCCATTTTCGGGCCTACACCATTAATACGAATCAGCTGACGGAACAGCTTGCGTTCCTGTTCGTCATTGAAACCGATCAGGCTATGTGAATCATCTTTAACCAGCAAATGGGTCCAGATAGAGATGCGCTCGCCTACTTCGGGTAGCTGGTAAAATGTCGTCATCGAAACTTCCGCCTCGTATCCCACGCCATTGCAATCGATCAGTACTTGCGGGGCGCGCTTGGCGGCCAGTATACCTGTCAATCGGCTGATCATCTGCGGCTGCTTCTCCTGCGCTTTAGCAAACCGGGGTCGATACCGGTTTTCTGCCGCGTAGCATAAAATTGTGCGTGGCAGATAGCAATCGCAAGGCCATCTGCCTCATCGGCCTGCAGCTCCTGCCTGATTCCAAGCAACCGCTTTACCATATGCTGAACCTGTTCCTTGTTGGCTGCACCCGTACCGACAATGGCCTGCTTGATTTCGCGCGGCGCATACTCGGCTATTTCAAGCCCGGCCTGGTAGGCTGCACAGATAGCCGCGCCACGAGCCTGTCCCAGTTTCAATGCCGAATCAGGGTTGCGTGCCATGAACACGTTTTCAATGCTCATGTGTTCGGGACGGTGCTTTTGAATCACACTTTCGATTTCATTAAAAATACAACCCAGGCGCTGTGGCAGGCTATTCCCATTGACCCTGATCTTGCCACTGGTGACATACTCGATGCGGCTAGCGTGATTATCGATGAGGCCAAAGCCGGTAATGCGCGATCCAGGGTCAATCCCCAGGATAATCATTAAGCCTGGGCCTCGTACGCTTCCGGTGGAATTTCAGCGTTGTAATATACATCCTGCACATCATCAGAGCTTTCCAGCAAGTCGACCAGGCGCAGGACTTTCTGGGCGTCATCGAGATCGAGCTCGGCATTGGTGGACGCGCGCATGGTTAACTCCGAGTCTTCCGGTTCAAGCCCTGCGTCGGTCATCGACTGTTTCACCGCAACATAATCTTCGGCTGTCGTTAAAACCTCGATACTGCCGTCGTCGGCGACGATAATATCCTCGGCACCGGCGTCAACTGCGGCTTCCATAACGCTGTCTTCATCATGCTCAGGCGAATACAGCAGCACGCCAATATTGTTGAACATGTATGCCACCGAACCACTTTGTCCGAGGTTGCCACCGGCCTTGGTGAAAGCGTGACGAACTTCGGCGACAGTGCGATTACGATTATCAGACAGGCATTCGACGATCACAGCGACTCCCGCAGGCCCATATCCCTCGTAGCGAATTTCCTCGTAATCAGAACCATCAAGTTCGCCGGCGCCACGCTTTACCGCGCGCTCGATCGCATCCTTGGGTACTGATTGTGACTTGGCCTTGTCGACTGCCGTACGCAAAGAGGCATTGGCATCGAGATCCGACCCACCTGCCTTGGCGGCAACGACAATTTCCTTTATCAGACGGGTGAACAACTTGCCGCGCTTGGCATCCTGCGCCTTCTTACGGTGTTGTATGTTTGCCCATTTGCTGTGACCCGCCACTGTTTCAACCTCGGTGAAAATGGCGCTATGTTATCACTTTTTTAGCGAAGCTTTACCAGCCGGGAGGGAGTTTCTTCTCGATTGTGATATGTTTACCTTCTATCGAGATATATCCACCTGTTTTCAGTTCTTTAAGAATGCGATGCACCATTTCGCGGGTCGCACCGACCCGACTGGCGATGTCCTGCTGGGTTAGTTTCTCGGTAACCAGTTTCTCGCCAACGGCGTCGGCGTGCTTGTACAGAACCCGCACCACCCGGTTGTAAACATCCTCGAGCGCGAGACTACTGACTTCCTCGGTCAAATCCTGAATCCGGTGGATCAGTAAATCGATAATTTGCATGCTGATGGTGGGTTTTTTCAACAAGGTATCCATGAATACCTGGCGCGAAATGACGCCAAAGGTGGAATCTTCGGTGGTAATGATACTGGCCTGGCGCGGGATTCCGCCCAGTGGCGCAAGTTCGCCGAAGGCTTCACGTTCGCCGAGCGTGTTGATGATGATTTCCTTACCCTTGTCATTGTGCAGGAAAACATCAACCTTGCCTTGCAGGATGACATAGAACGAATCGGTCTCATCACCCTGGCTGACAATTACGGTGTTTTTCGGAAACTGGCGTATGACCGTCTGCGACGCGACACTCTCGATGTCATCCTCGCTCATACCTCGAAACAGCGTAATTTCTTCGAGAGTTTCGTTTAGGGTTGCCATGTTTATTATTTAATCGCGCACTACTTGATCTGTAATCATCACTAAATTTGCACAGGTAATCAAGGTTATTTCGCGAGGCTATCAATAATGACCGATCGTCCGGTCATCGCCGCGGGTTGCGGAATACCCATTAACTGCAGTACGGTCGGCGCTATCGCGGAGAGGTTTCCACCCTGTTCGAGGGTGTTTACCTCGCTATCGATAACCAGGCACGGCACTGGATGATTGGAGTGCTGGGTATGTGGCTTACCCGTCTCTGGATCCACCATCTCATCGCAATTACCATGATCGGCGGTCAATACCACCGCGTAGTTACTCGCAATAGCGGCTTCAATTACCCGCCCGACTTCACGGTCTAGCGCTTCCACGGCCTTGATAATCGCCTCGCGAACCGCGGTATGCCCAACCATATCGCCGTTGGCAAAATTGACCACGATAAAGTCATAGCTGCCGGACTGCATTGCCTCGATAACCCGATCAGCCACTTCGGGTGCGCTCATTTCAGGTTGCAGGTCATAGGTGGCGACCCGCGGTGACTGGATCAAGCTGCGCTCTTCACCCGGATATGGCTCCTCGCGACCACCGTTAAAGAAAAACGTGACATGCGCGTATTTCTCGGTTTCGGCACAATGCAGCTGTGCCAGGCCGGCGTCGCTGATAACGCTACCCAGAGTCGTTTCTGGTCGAGTCGGCGCAAACGCGACCGGAGACTCGAGCCGGGAATCATAATGTGTCATGCAGGTAACCGTGATCGGGCGATAACCCGGACCACGCTCAAATTCGTCAAACTCGGCTAACGCAAAGGCGGCACAGATCTGGCGCACACGGTCATTGCGAAAATTAAAGAAAATCATTTGGTCTTCGGATTGCACGGTCTGCAAACCCGGTAAATGAGTCGGCAGGACAAATTCATCATTTTTGCCGTTATCATAACTTTGCTGAACAGCCGCCTGTGCCGATTCGGCGCCAATACCCTTGCCATGTACGATATTGTCCCAGGCAAGCTGAACGCGATCCCAGCGTTGATCACGATCCATCGCGTAATAACGTCCCGATACCGTTCCGATATGGCCGCCGCATTGATTCAGTAATGTCTCCAGATCCGGCAAGTAGGATAACGCCGCCTGGGGTGCGGTATCACGTCCATCGGTGATCATGTGCACCTGGGGCACGACCGCATTTTGATGACATAGGCGTATCAGTGCGCACAGGTGATCGATATGGCTGTGTACGCCACCGTCGGAAACCAGGCCAACGAGATGCAACGGCCGATTGGCAGCCTTCGCGGCCTGCACCGCGCCGAGTAAGGCGGGATTCTCGATGAAACTGCCATCCTCGATGGAATCGTCTATGCGCACCAGGTCCTGCTTGACGATAGTTCCGCTACCGATGGTCATGTGCCCGACTTCAGAATTACCCATCTGACCAACGGGCAGGCCAACACCACGTCCGGATGCTTCCAGTGTAGTCATCGGGTAGGTGGCAAAATATTGATCGAAATTAGGCGTGCTGGCCTGAATGATCGCATTATGGGCAGGGTCAGCATTAATCCCGAATCCATCAAGGATGCACAGCAGAGTCGGACGGCGCAGCGTCCCGGGTTTGGTCGTCATTGAGATAATCGAAGCTACGGTCTGGGCGGGGTTGAATCATACCGTAAAAGCCGATTCGGGTTAACAACCCTGTTACTGATTTTTTGACTCTCAGTTTTTTAAACCTTGATATCGATGATGGTTCCAAGCGCCTGATTGGAGGCTTCCAGCGACCTGGCGTTGGCGCGCACGGCCTGCACAATTTCTTGCTGCTCAACCAGCGCGCGGTCACGTGAACCTGGTGCAAAGGCGTCGCTGTTCTCGTCCTGGGCAACTTCGGCTACGTTTCGGTCGAGGCGCTCAAACTGCTCGCGAATGCCTTCGACCGCACTGCGGGCGGCATCGGAATTAGTATATTGAGGCCTTGCTGAATCAGTTACATTCATAACTTCACCATCGTCAGGTAAACAGGGTAAGTCTAGCCAAATTACCTGTTTTCGCCCGGATATCGGGAGCAGCAGGGACTAACGGTTGGAATACCGCGACAAACGGTACCTAGTAAAAGGAAACTTCTCCAGCATTGGCTTCAGCCTGGGCGCTGTAAGCGGATCGTTCGGCGAGCAAATCAGCCATATTAACGGGATTGATGTAGCTGAGTCGTGACTTATGATTTCGCCAGTCGCTGCTAAGCTCGATGTCGATTCCATCGCGTTGCCAACGGTACTTGCGGTCGGATATAAAGCTTCCCTCGAGAATTTTGGCGGCACCATACTTAGCGGTTAAATTACTCAATAATTGCTTTGAAATCAAACTCCCGAATTCATATTCGGCGAAGGCAAAACGCAGATCCTGTTTGACAAAACCAAGGTAGAGTCGAGACGTTCCCGCGAGCGCCCTCGAACTGTCATAGACATCAAACCAGTTCTCCTTACCGCCTTCACGAATCAAAACCACGCCGGCTGCCTTGACCGCGCTGCGCAGTTCAGTTCGGTCGGTGGACTGGAGACTAACGCCGAACAACTCTAACGCTAATGCGGGCTGAATCGACCCCAGGACAAGGCACAGCAAAAACGCTATGTTGGAACATCTGCTCATACCGGGGTTATCGGACGGCCGGGGGATTTATTAAGTTATGACTTGTCGATACCGGCTTCGTCGGCTTCCGCCTGGTCGAGTTCGGCTTCCATTTCCTCGTCAGTCAGGGGTTGATGATCGGGCACAGCGGAATTCTCGTCTTCCAGGTCCTCATCGTTATCGTCTTCCTCGTCGAAGTTACGATCCTTGAAAATAATCCTCGCTGCAATCAAACCTGCCTCGAACAACACCCAAACTGGCAAGGCCAGCAACACTTGCGATATCACGTCGGGTGGGGTTAACAACATGCCGAGGATAAAAGCGCCGACTATTACAAATGGACGCTTTTCGCTGAGCTTTTTTGGCGTTGTAAAGCCAATCGCGACCAGGATTATGGTCGCAATCGGAACCTCAAAGGCAAGGCCGAAGCCAAAAAACAGTGCCAGCACGAAATCGAGGTAACGCCCGATGTCGGTTGAAATATTGACCATCTCGGGGCCGATACTGGTAAAAAACCCGAACACCAGCGGGAACACAATGAAATAGGCGAAAGACACCCCGGCATAAAATAGCAGTATGCTGGATACCAGCAGCGGTCCGGCAATGCGCTTTTCGTTGGCATAAAGTCCCGGCGCCACAAACGACCAGCACTGATAGAGAATCACCGGCATCGCCAGGAAAACCGATAGCATCAACACCAGCTTGAAAGGCGTCAGGAAGGGCGAAGCGACATCGATCGCGATCATGTTGGCGCCTTCGGGTAAATGACGCGTCAACGGCTCCGCCAGGAAAATGTAAATGTCGTTGGCCCAGTAAAACAGGCCCAGGAAAATCACCAGGATCGCAACCACCATCCGCACCACGCGATCGCGCAGCTCTACCAGGTGTGACATCAGGCTGCCGCTGGCAGTCTGCTCCGAATTATCTTCTTCAGTCATGATTTGACATCATCGGCCTGATCTTTCGCAACTGACTTTGGATTTTTCCTGGGGGTTGATTCAGGTTCGACTGTGCCTGCTGCGCTGCTTTGCTCGGAGGTTGAAGGGGTTTCGTCGAGACTTTCCGTAAGCGACTCTCCGGCAGCGCTGACGTCATTGACTTCTTTTTCGAATGCCTTACCCGCAACATTCATGGAGTCTTTTATGGTATCCAGCTCGCGTTGCTGATCAGCAAGAATCTGGCGCAATTCATCGGCGCGCAGTTCCTGTTCGACATCAGCCTTTACGCTGGTCATAAATCGCTTCAGGCGACCAAAATACTTACCTGCGGTGCGCGCTACTCCTGGCAGACGTTCGGGGCCAATAACAACAAGCGCGACGATGCCAATCAGCATCATCTCGGTGAAGCCCATGTCAAACATATTATTTTTTGTCAGCTCGAATAAGAAGAAACCAGCTTAAGAGTGGCTTAAACCTTGTCTTCTTCTTTGACCTTGCCTTCGATAATCTGGCTTTCGGGCTCCGCCTCGTCTTTGCCGACTTCCTCGTCTTTTACCGATTTCTTGAAACTCCTGATTGCGCCACCCAGATCTCCGCCGACATTGCGCAGCTTCTTGGTGCCAAACAACAGGATCACGATCGCCAGGATCAATAACAGCGACCAGATACTAATTCCACCAAAACCCATGTTTCACCTCATTTACTCTGTTCACGTGCGGCTTTTTCTTCGATACCTGAAACGCCGAATCGACGTTCCAGTTCTTCAAGTACCAGCCTAGCATCTAAATTCTGTTGTGCCAGCATCACCATACAATGGAACCAAAGGTCCGCGGTCTCATAAACAATTTGCTGTTTATCGCCTGATTTAGCGGCAATGATTGTTTCAGCCGACTCTTCACCGATTTTTTTCAATATGGAATCGAGTCCTTGATCATACAACCCCGCCACGTACGAAGATTCGGGGTCCGCGTCTTTTCTCGATGCCAGTATTGTCATCAGGCGCAGGAGTATATCATCACTCATCGATAAATCTCGTCGGGATTTTTGATAATTTCTTCATCGATTTGCCACTCTCCATCCTTTAAAACTCGAAAGAAACAGCGCCGCCTACCTGTATGGCAGGCAATTCCACCAATCTGTTCGACCTGCATCAATACCACATCCGCATCGCAATCGACGCGGATTTCGTGTAATTGCTGGACGTGCCCGGACTCTTCGCCCTTAAACCAGAGCTTTTGGCGCGATCTCGACCAGTATACCGCGCGACCCTGCTCACTGCTCAGTTGCAGAGCCTCACGATTCATCCATGCGAGCATCAATACTTCGCCGGTTTGATAATCCTGGGCAATTGCAGGGACCAGTCCATCGCTATTCCAGTCGAGCTTGTCAATCCAGTCAGTCATCCCGCACCTCGATTCCCAGGTCTCGCATAAATGCCTTGGCTTCGCTGATACGATATTCGCCAAAATGAAAAATACTTGCGGCGAGGACCGCGTCTGCTTTGCCTTGCAGAATACCATCGGCCAGGTGCTGTAAATTACCGACACCCCCCGATGCAATCACAGGAACTCTCACCACATCTGAAACCTGCCGGGTTAACTCGTTATCAAAGCCTGTTTTAGTACCATCACGATCCATACTGGTCAAAAGAATTTCACCGGCGCCGTAAGCATCCATTTTTTGCACCCATTCAAGCGTATCGATGCCGGTCGGTTTACGACCACCATGAGTAAAAATCTCCCAGCGTCCGGGTTCATCCTCGGTGCTGACACGTTTTGCATCGACCGCGACCACGATACATTGGGAGCCAAACTTGTCTGCCGCGGCGGCAACGAACTCGGGATTGAACACTGCCGCGGTATTGATGCTGATCTTGTCGGCGCCGGCGTTGAGCATGCGCCGGATATCCGCCAGCTCGCGGATGCCACCACCCACCGTCAGCGGGATGAAAACTTCACGCGCTACATCCTCGACCACGTGCACCATGGTATCGCGGTCGTCCGAGCTCGCGGTGATATCGAGAAAAGTCAGTTCGTCAGCCCCTTCGAGATTATAACGGCGTGCATTTTCAACCGGATCGCCGGCATCACGGATTTCGACAAACCTGACGCCTTTAACGACGCGGCCGTTGTCGACATCGAGACAGGGAATAATACGTTTTGCTAACGACATTTGAGCAGGATAAGGC
>JARFPR010000218.1 GCA_029288195.1 Gammaproteobacteria bacterium
GTAATCGCGTTTTCGATAATCGATCCATCCGGCTTGGCCATCAAACCACGCATACCGGCCAGTTGACGAATCTGTGCTGCAGAACCACGCGCGCCGGAATCGGCCATAACGAAAATCGAGTTAAACGAATCCTGTACAACCTCGTTACCTTCGGCGTCAACTACGGTTTCCTTGCCGATTTCATTCATCATCGCGCGAGCTACCTTGTCGTTGGCATGCGACCAGATATCGACCACCTTATTGTAACGCTCGCCCGAGGTTACCAGGCCGGTAGACCATTGCTTCTCGATATCCTTTATTTCTACTTCCGCAGCCTTGATCAACTCGGCCTTGTTTTCCGGCACGATCATGTCGTTAACACCGATCGAAATGCCGGAACGGGTGGCATAGTGATAGCCGGTATACATCAACTGATCCGCAAGAATTACAGTGTCTTTCAAGCCTACTTCTCGATAACAGGCGTCGATCAGCTTGGAGACCGCCTTTTTATCGAGTGTCTGGTTGATCAGGGAAAACGGCAGTCCATCCGGTAACATCTCGCTCAGGATTGCACGTCCTACCGTGGTATCGACCAGCGAGCGGACACCTACCCGCTTGTTATCTTCATCACGATGATACTCGGATACCCGGCACTTGATACGGGCCTGTAATGCAACCACCTTGCTGTGATAGGCGCGCAATACTTCCTTGGCATCCGAAAACACCATGTTCTCGCCTTGAACATTGACTTTCTCTCGAGTCATGTAACAAAGCCCGAGGATAATATCCTGGGTCGGGACAATGATCGGCTTACCATTCGCCGGCGATAAAATATTATTCGACGACATCATCAGCGCACGCACTTCAAGCTGAGCCTCGATTGACAGCGGTACATGCACCGCCATCTGGTCACCGTCGAAGTCCGCGTTAAAGGCGGTACATACTAGCGGGTGTAACTGAATCGCCTTACCCTCAATCAAAATCGGTTCGAAAGCCTGGATTCCCAGTCGGTGCAGGGTCGGAGCACGATTGAGCATGATCGGGTGTTCGCGAATTACCTCTTCGAGAATATCCCAGACCTCGGCAACTTCACGTTCAACCAGTTTCTTCGCTGCCTTGATCGTAGTCGCCAGACCACGCAACTGCAGCTTGCTGAAAATAAAAGGCTTGAACAGTTCCAGCGCCATCTTCTTCGGCAGTCCGCATTGATGCAGCTTGAGCGTCGGGCCGACCACGATTACCGAACGTCCCGAGTAATCGACACGCTTGCCGAGCAGGTTCTGACGGAATCGACCCTGCTTGCCCTTGATCATGTCTGACAAGGATTTCAACGGACGCTTGTTGGTACCGGTGATGGCACGGCCGCGACGACCATTGTCGAGCAGTGCATCGACGGATTCCTGCAGCATGCGCTTTTCGTTGCGCACGATAATATCCGGTGCATTCAGCTCGAGCAGACGCTTGAGTCGATTGTTGCGGTTGATGACACGACGGTAAAGATCATTCAGGTCAGAAGTCGCAAAGCGTCCCCCGTCGAGCGGCACCAGTGGGCGTAAATCGGGTGGCAATACCGGCAGCACGGTCATAACCATCCATTCGGGACGATTACCGGAATCGATAAAGGCCTCGACCAGCTTCAGACGCTTCGACAGGCGCTTGAACTTGGTTTCCGACTTGGTGCTATCGATTTCGTCGCGTAATTCCTGCGCCTCGTGGTTCAGATCCACATCCTGCAGCAGTTCGTAGACGGCTTCCGCACCCATCTTGGCATTGAAGTCATCGCCGAATTCCTCGATCGCCTCGAGGTAAGCTTCATCGGTTAACAGTTGACCTTTTTCCAGCGTGGTCATGCCGGGATCGATGACGACAAAACCCTCGAAATAAAGCACGCGCTCGATATCGCGCAAGGTCATGTCAAGCAACAGGCCGATGCGCGAAGGCAGTGATTTCAAAAACCAGATATGCGCGATTGGACAAGCCAGCTCAATGTGACCCATGCGCTCACGGCGCACCTTGGTCTGGGTTACTTCGACGCCACATTTTTCGCAAACTACGCCGCGATGTTTGAGACGCTTGTACTTGCCGCAAAGGCATTCGAAATCCTTGACCGGCCCAAATACCTTGGCGCAGAAAAGTCCGTCACGCTCGGGCTTGAAGGTACGGTAGTTAATCGTTTCCGGCTTCTTGACTTCGCCATATGACCAGGAACGCACCATGTCTGGCGATGCCAGCCCTACCCGGATGTGGTCAAAATCTTCGTCCGCACCCTGCTTCTTTAATAGATTCAGTAAGTCTTTCATAGTTATTCCTGCTCAAGTTCAATGTTCAGGCTCAGGGAACGGATTTCCTTGAGCAGTACGTTAAACGACTCTGGCATTCCCGGCTCCATGCTGAAATCACCATCGACTATATTCTTGTACATCTTGTTACGACCATTCACGTCGTCCGA
>JARFPR010000234.1 GCA_029288195.1 Gammaproteobacteria bacterium
CGCAGTCAGGTCAAACTTGGCGGGCTGATCGATAAAACCAGCGGCAAATATGCTGATTAACAGCGGCGAGGCGGCAACGCCTAACAGGCTTAGCAATAGTAAAATAAAGCCCAGTGTGCCGGCGACTCGATCAATCAGGTCCCGGGTCTGCGCTGCCGTGTAGCTACTGCGGTACTCGGACAGGACCGGCACGAAGGCCAGTGAAAACGCACCCTCGGCAAATAGTCTGCGCAGGAAATTAGGGATCTTGAAGGCGACAAAAAACGCGTCCGCAGCGTCGCTGGCAGAAAAGAAGCGTGCGATAACGATATCCCTTGCAAGCCCCAGCACGCGAGACAAGAGCGTCATCGAGGCTACCGAGACCGTGGATTTAATCAGTGCGCTCACTTAACAAAACTCATTCCCGCGAAAGCGGGAATCTCCTGGTGAATTTTTGCCAAACGGCACAATATCCCCGCTAAGTGGGCCGCACGCGGTCGGGGATGACGAACTCGTACTGGTGACATTCGGATTTGATCCCGCCGTCAAAGCGGCAAATTCTAGCATTTTAAGTCGCGCTGTATCAGTCATTTCGGCCGAATTCGGGTTGACAGCGCCAGGTGCAGTGAAGATAATGCGCGCCTCGTTTTTCAAGCCCGATACCAGGAGTAAACCTTGGCAAATTCAGCATCCGCGCGTAAACGTGCAAACCAGGCCGAACAGCGTCGCCAGAACAACGCCAGTCGCCGCTCAATGATGCGGACTCATCTCAAGGCAGCCATGGCCGCAATCACTGCCGCCGATAAGAAAACTGCTGAAGAGGCTTTTAAAAAGGTAGTGCCGATACTCGATAGTGCAGCCACTCACGGCCTGATCAGTCACAATAAGGCCGCGCGTCACAAGAGCCGCATGAATGCCCGGATCAAGGCGCTGTAAAGAATCCGTTTCAAATTAAAAAAAGGCCGGATGTGTTCCGGCCTTTTTTTTGCCCGTTACTCGGCCAACCATTCCTGGCTGACCAGCAGCTGATCCCCGGATTTGATTTTGCCGACAAACCGATCGCTGGTCTGAACCTGTCCGACACCTTTAGGTGTGCCGGTCATGATAATGTCATCATCTTCAAGGGTCATGAATTGCTGGATGTCGAGCAGAATCTGTTCAGGCTTGTGCATCATTAATTCGTAACCGCCATTCTGGCGCAGTTCACCATTGATCTCGAGTTGCAGAGACAGGCTTGCAATCTCGATATCGCCAAGCGGTATGAAATCGCTGAAGCATGCCGCGCCGTCGAAGGCCTTGGCCCGCTCCCAGGGTAAACCCCTGGATTTGAGGTTTGACTGCAGCTCGCGCCGGGTCAAATCAAGCCCGAAACCAACAGCATGCAATTTCCTGTTACGCACCATAAAGCAGATTTCGCCTTCATAGTGCAGCGGTTCTTCATGCGTTGCATGAAGCGTTGCCGAAATCGCCGAGTTGGGCTTGTTGAAAATCACCATCTGATCTGGGGTTTCATTGCCCAGTTCGCGGATGTGTTCAAGGTAGTTGCGGCCGATACAAACGATCTTGGACGGCGTAAAGCTTGCAGAATCGAGTCGAAGGCTATTCATAAGCTTCCGTTTTAATGGGGTAACAATTTCATCAAAAATATTTCCGGTTCAGCCTGGATTAAGACAGCGCGCGTTAAATTGGCGTCGTTACCAGGCACAACGGGAGATAGTAATGGTTAACTTGAAGGTAAACAAACTACGAATGATGGCGGCAGCAAGCGTGGTCGTCTTGACTTTAGCCAGTGCACCGGCCAGCGCACACCATGGTCACAATATTATAGGACCTGCGGTGGCTTTTATTGCGCTGGGGGCATTGCTTCATCACGGCCATCAGCGTCATCACGGCCATTACGGACGTCACTATGGTCGTCATTACGACCACTATCGGCCGCACCGCTACAAGCATCATCGCCGGCACAGCCACAGCCATGGTGGCTACCATAGTAAAAGACGTAAACATTACAATCATTGATAAAAGACGATGAAAACACTCGGGATCATATTATTGTCGCTGGCGTTACTGGGATTTGACCAGTCTGCATTCGCTGCCGAGCCGCAACAATCCAGTCGTTCGGCCGGCAAGTTGCGACTGGACCAGGACACCGATCTATCACAGGTGCTGCAGCAGCGCGAGCCGGTAGTCAAGGCCAGGCCCACCGAGCCGGAGAATTACGCGGCTTCAGGAGCCGGAAAGGGCCTTGCCGGCATCGCGAATCGACACGACCAGCTATTCGATATCTACGATGCGAACGTGGACATGATCTCCGACATCGATGGCGATGGTTACCATCACGCAATCAACGTCTACTTCGATGTCGATGTCAACTACGACAGTGCCACCGTCTACGCCAAGCTCTATCTGAGCCGGGAAGGTGAGCCCTGGAGCCAGTATTTCACCACCGACCTGTTTTCGATTCACGGTGATGATGTTACCGACACCTACGAGGTCGAAACCGAATTGCTTGAAGGATACCCGCCGGGTTATTACGACATATTGGTCGAAATCTACAGCCTCGACCATGCCTACATGGTAACCAGCGAGGTTCTCGATTATTACTACCTTGGCAGAGACATCATGATCGAGGACCGCAGTTGGGACGATCCGTACGAAGACTACTTTTATGTGGAATATGAATCACATGGTGGCGGCAGTATCACGTCACTACTCGCGTTTTTCCTCATTATCCAGGTTGTGATCGCAGCCAGGGGAGCCCTCGCGTTATCC
>JARFPR010000238.1 GCA_029288195.1 Gammaproteobacteria bacterium
GCATGAGGTCGAGAATCATAGTGATCAGGATCGCATCCACCTGATTGTCGACTGGGTGCCGACCTCTACCGTACGCCCCGAAGACAAACGCCCCCCCGCACCACCGCGCAAGGCGCCGGCCGCTAGCGCAATCCCGAGTTACAACGGCCGAATCGTTGGACGCAACGAACCCTGTCCCTGCAATTCAGGTAAGAAATTCAAACAGTGTCATGGCGCACCACATTAGCTATTGCGGCTTGTAAGCCACGCACTCGATTTCAACCAGAATATCGATCAGAAATTCGCTCACCAGCGCAGATCGTGTTGGCGGTTCAATCGAAAAATACTCCGAATAAACCGCGTTAAATCCCGGGAAGTCTTCTCGATTCTTGAGCCAGACCATCGACTTTACGACGTCTCCTAAATCACATCCGGCTTCGGCGAGAATCTGTTGCAGGCTTTCCAGGCAGGCACGGGTCTGATCCTCGATGCTACCGTCAGTCATCGGCTTGCCATCGCGCATCGGAACCTGGCCGGTAATAAAAATAAAATCCCCTGCGCGCACTGCTCGAGAAAGCGATAATACCCGCCCATCGATTACCAGCGGCTCTCCGATGACCTCTTTAGCAGACATGCTATGTACTCCTGGGTTAAATCTATGGGAAACTTGGCTTGAAAAACAACCACTATTCTGGAATCTAGATGAGCCTGACACAAGAACTAATCGCCTTGATCCGCAGCAAACCGGTTTCAGACCAGGACCTGCAACAAGCCGCTTTGTTCAGCCTTGATGCGATCGCCTGCGCCTATGCCGGCAGCGCAACCGGGGTCGGTGAAATCTTACGTGGTTGGGCCGCCCAGGGTGACATGGACAACAAACGCCAGGCCCTGCTCATGGGTGCACTCACCCATATTACCGAAACCGACGATCTTCACCGGGCCTCGATTACACATCCCGGTTGTGTCGTGATACCCGCGGCATTGTCCCTGGGGGCGAAACTGGGATCGAGCAATGAACAAATTCTGATCGCGATATTGCACGGATTCGAAGCCATGTGTCGCATCGGCGCTGCGGTAGGACCGAGTCACTACAAAGTCTGGCATAACACCGCGACCTGTGGCCCATTCGGAGCGGCGATGGCCGCAGCCACGCTGCTGGCGCTTGACGATGAACAAGCCTTGAACGCCCTGGGCAACGCCGGCACCCAGTCCAGTGGATTCTGGCAATTCATGGAAACCGGTGCAATGAGCAAGCACCTGCACGCGGGGCGCGCCAGCGAGTCGGGTATGCTCGCGGCGGAACTCGCGGCAGCCGCTTTTACCGGTTCACCTGAAATTCTTGAGGGCAGCAAAGGCTTCTTCAAAGCGATGTGCGCTGACCCGCAGCCACAAAAGATACTCGACGATCCAGAGTCGATTTGGCAACTGCGCTTAACATCTATAAAACCCTGGCCTTCGTGCCGACATACCCACCCGATTATCGATTGCGCTCTCGAAATCCATCATTTACTCGATGGAAACCCGGTGCAAAAGATTGATATCAAGACTTACCAGGCCGCGCTGGATGTGTGCGATTGTCGCGAGCCAGAAACCGAGTACCAGGCGAAGTTCTCGCTTTACCATACCGCCGCCATCGCAGTGCTCGAAGGTGAGGTCGGGCTGGACTCATTCGATGCCCACGCCAGAGCGCGCAGTGCATCCCTGCGCCGTCAGACCACCGTATCGGTCGCAGATCCATACGCCTCGAGCTACCCGGTCTCCTGGGGCGCCGAGGTAATTGCGTTTAGCGAATCGGGCGAAAGCTTCAAGATATCGCACAAGGATTGCAAGGGAGACCCCGAACTGGCGCTGGAT